>JASHUX010000099.1 GCA_030039775.1 Alphaproteobacteria bacterium
TCGATCGGTCTTTCAGGCTACGGCCATGCGGATCGGCGCGTTTAGCCATTTCAGGTGCTTTGGCGCCGGCATCGCCGCCTGGCCGGCCGTGACCGTTGCGCGCCTGGCGTGTTGCAGCAACGACGCTCGTTCGAGCCGCAACGCCGCCAATAGCGCCATCTTGCCTTGATGGTAACCGGGTGAAGCAGATTCGATCGCGGCAATCGCGCTCTCGACGCGGCGTAGTTGACCATCATCGTGGCAAATCAGGACCCTCATCTTTATCTCCTTCACCGATCCGTCAGTATCGTTGCCCGCTACACCGCTGCGGAAAATCGGGAGATGTACGTAAGGGGTTTTACCTATGCCGTCGGCGATGGCCCGCCGCCCGCTGCGGCGATTTGATCCAGCTCATAGCGGCGACCCGGCTCTGGCGTTCTTTCGTTCCAAACGCGGCAATTCATCGATGGCAAACAAACAGCAACATCACCTTTATCGCCGGGGCTGGCTCCGGGCGGCCATGCTCGGTGCCGACGACGGGCTGATCTCGATCTCCAGCCTCTTGCTGGGCATGGCTGCGGCTAACGTGGCGCGAGGGCCGGTGCTGCTTGCCGGTGTGGCCGGTCTCGTCGCGGGCGCCATCGCGATGGCCGCCGGCGAGTATGTGTCGGTGCGATCGCAGGCGGATATGGAAAATGCCGATCTCGATCTGGAGCGCGCCGGCCTCGCGGCGAACAACGAAGCCGAGCATGAGGAGCTAGCCACTCTCTACGTCGAGCGGGGCCTCGAGCCGGCTTTAGCCCGCGAGGTGGCGCGCCAGCTCATGGCCCGCGATGCGCTCGCGGCGCATGCCCACGATGAGCTCGGCATCAGCGCGGCGCTGCGCGCCCGCCCCTTCCAAGCCGCCGCGTCATCCGCCGCCAGCTTTACGGCCGGCGCCGCAATTCCGCTGGCGATAGCGGCTATCAGTCCGACCGGCTTGCTGGTTTGCGGGGTTGCCGGCGGCACGCTGATTTCGCTGGCGATCGCCGGCGGCGCGGCCGCCCGCGCCGGCGGGGCGTCGATTTTGAGGGGCAGCGTCCGCGTTCTGTTCTGGGGTGCCATATCCATGGCCGCCACCGCCATGCTGGGCCGGCTGGTCGGGGCGGTATCCTGATTGCCGGAGCCGACCCGACACTGTCACAGTTCAGCCGTACAGTTTCGCTTCCGAGACCGGGGCGAGACGATGATGCGGGCAGCTGATGTCATGGGGCGGGGCGTAATAACCGTGCATCCCGAAACAAGCGTATCCGAGGCGGTAAAGCTTCTCATTGAGCACGACATCAGTGCGTTGCCGGTGGTCGATGATGAAGCCAATCTTGTCGGACTCATTAGCGAGGCCGATTTGATCCGCCGCGCGGAACTAGGGACCGAAAAACATCGGCCCTGGTGGACCGAAGCGGTGACGGGCGCCGCCGCCCTCGCGGAGGATTTTGCGAAGGCGCACGGCCAAAAGGTCGGCGACTTGATGACGGCAAAGGTCGTTACCGTCAGCGAGGACGCATCGCTCGCCAGTATCGCATCGTTGCTCGAACGCCACCGCATCAAGCGCGTCCCGGTCACGCGCGACGGCAAGGTCGTCGGCGTGGTGAGCCGCGCGAATCTCATTCAGGCCCTCGCGTCGGTCGCCGGCGAAGCCCCCGCGGGCGGCGAGGCCGACCGCGCCATCCGGAATGAATTGCTGGGCCGCCTCGAGCATCAGGACTGGACGGATTTCGGGAGCCGCAACGTCATTGTCGCGGACGGCGTTGTCCATCTGTGGGGCTTGGTCGGCTCGGAAGCCGAGAGACACGCCCTCATCGCGCTCGCCGAGAACGTGGCGGGCGTGAAGCGCGTCTCCGACGAAACAATCGCGCCGGACTAATTCCGCGACCGTAGTGCCGTCAAATAGGCGGCGATCTCGTCGACCTGACGGGGAGAGAGCGTGGCCTTGAGTGGCGGATGAGGCGCTGCAAGCCACGCGCGCAGCCATGCCTTGCCGCCATCGGCATGCTGCGCAAGACCGAGAAGCGGCGGCGCAAGGTCGGGAGGATTGAGCGACCGTTCCACTCCATGGCAGACGTCGCAATATCGCACGGCGAGACCAAGCCCGGCCTCAACCCGGCCGGCGCGCTCATCCGGCGTCTGTGCGGCTACAGGCGCCGCGAGCGCGACGGCGGCGGCCGCGATGAGCAATCCTTTTCGCATCATAGTCTCCGAACTCAAGGCCGATCTGCGCGCTGGCGACGCCCCGCGGCGATGCCGCCCCGGCTTCACTCGGCTCGGCTCGGCTCCCAGCAAATTCGCTTGCTCGACGAGCAGGCACGCGGCGTCATGGCATAGTTCATGGGAAAGCTTTTGGACCGCGGGCGCCTCTTCGGCGGCAATGTCATCGCCACCTCCAGGTTGATCGCGCATTGTCGCCAGCCTGTGCGCCGCTTCCTTGATTTAACGCAAACCTACCAGATCCAGGTCACGAGCATCGCCGCGACCGTTGCGGCCATCACAACAGTCGCGATCCAGCCGACTGCCTTCAGCGGCGAAGATAAGGTGAAACGGCCCATCACGGTTCGGCTCGCCGCCATCAGCATCAGCACGGCCATGAGCGGGACCGCGACGATCCCGTTGAGGACAGCGCTCCAGAAGAGCGCCTTGATGGGATCGATGTCGACGAAGTTGATGCCGACGCCGATCAGCGTGGCGAACGAGATGGTCGCATAGAAGGCCCGCGCTTCGAGGGGACGGCGGGCGAGGCCGACCGGCCACCGCAATGCCTCGCCGACGGCGTAAGCTGCGCTGCCGGCGAGAACCGGCACGGCAAGCAAGCCCGTGCCGACGATTCCGGCTGTGAAAAGCGCGAAGGCGAAGGGGCCCGCCAGGGGGCGCAGCGCGAGCGCCGCCTGCGCCGAGGTCTCGATGTCCGTGATTCCGTTGGCATTGAGGGTCGCCGCCGTAGTCACGATGATGAAAAGACTAATGATGTTGGAATAGGCCATCCCGAGATAGGTATCGATGCGCATGCGCTTCATTTGCGCGAGCGCCTGTTCGGGCGCTTCGCGTAGTGGCGCTTCGTCGGGCGCGACACGCTCATCCTCGGCCTCCTGGGAGGATTGCCAGAAGAACATGTAAGGGCTGATCGTGGTCCCGAGCACCGCGACCAGGCCAACGATATAGTCTTCGTTCCAGACAACGCTCGGCACGAAGGTGTGATAGGCGACCGTGCCCCACGGCATGTCGATGACGAGCGCCGTGGCGACATAGGCAAGGAGGCTAAGAGTGGTCCATTTGAGGATCGCCACATAACGGTCGTAACGCGAAAAAATCTCAAGCCAGGCGCAGAAGATCGCGACCAGCACGACATAGAGCTGGCGCGGACCAGGAATGAGAAGCGCCAAAGCATCGCCCATGGCGCCGAGATCGGCCCCGATATTGATGATGTTGGCGATAAGGAGAAGGCCGACGATGAAATGGAGCAGCGGCCGCGGATAATGCTGCCGCAGATTGCCCGCGATGCCCTGGCCGGTGACGCGACCGATCCGCGCGCTGATCTCCTGGATCGCCGCCATCAGAGGATAGCTGAACAGCATCGTCCAGCCGATGCCGTAGCCGAATTGCGCGCCGACTTGCGCGTAGGTGGCGATGCCGCTGGGATCGTCGTCGGCCGCTCCGGTAATGAGGCCGGGACCCAGACCGTGCCACATGCGGACGACGCGGCGCCGGCCCGAGGCCATGCGGCTTGGGCGGTTTGCAAGCGGCGCCGCGGTTCGCGCGAGATTGAGGTCACTCATGGCCTTCGTCGCTCCGCTCTAGGGCGTGATCAGCACTTTGAGCGCGCCGGTGTCGGCCGCGCGGCCGAACGTGTCGTAGGCATCGAGAATCCCCTCCAGCGTAAATCGGTGCGTGATGATCCGCTTGGGGTAGATCTTCCCGGCCGCCACGGTCTTCAACAACATCGGCGTCGTGACCGTATCGACGAGGCGCGTCGTGATGCTGATGTTCTGCGACCAGAGCCGTTCAAGATGCAAATCCGCCTTGACCCCATGGACGCCGACATTGGCGATCACGCCGCCCGGCGCCACGATGTCCTCGCAAAGAATGAAAGTCGCCGGCACCCCGACGGCCTCGATCGCAGCATCTACGCCGCGCCCGTCGGTGAGTTTCATCACTTGAGCCGCCGCCTCCGCGCCTGACGCATAGACAGTGGCCGTCGCGCCGAAGCGCTTTGCGACTTCCAGGCGCTTTGCGTCGAGATCGACCATGATGATCGCCGCCGGCGAATAGAATTGCGCCGTCAGCAGAACGGCTAGTCCGATCGGTCCCGCGCCCACGACGGCCACGGTGCTGCCTGGCGCCACCTTGCCGTTAAGCACGCCGCATTCGAATCCGGTCGGGAGAATGTCGCTTAGCATGACGAGCGCGTCTTCGTCCGCCCCGGGCGGAATCGGATAAAGGCTCGTGTCGGCATGGGGGATGCGGACATACTCGGCCTGCGTCCCGTCGATGGCGTTGCCGAGAATCCAGCCGCCGGTCG
>JASHUX010000100.1 GCA_030039775.1 Alphaproteobacteria bacterium
GGCGAGGTCCTGGCCCTTCGGCGCCAGGAAATAGCCGCCCGTCACCTCGGCGTAGATGTCGGGCCGCGACACCGTCGCCGGCACCGCGCCCGTATCGCGCAGCTTCACCGCGGCGTCGATCAGATGCCGCCGCGTCACCATGATCATGCGGTCGCTGATCGAGAGATGCTCTTTCCAGCGTTTCGCGATCGGCCCCATGCTTTCGGTGACGGCGTGGTCCTGCTGCGTGATGCCGTCGATGCCAGAGTATGACTCGCGGCGCTGCCTGTCGCGGTCGATGAGATAGTCGTTCGCCGCGTTCTGGATCAGCCGGTCGCGCCCGTACCAGTCGGTCGTGTTCGGCAGGAATTTGTCGTCGGCGGCGCCGCGAGCCGGCGGCCGCCCTGCCCGCTTGCGGCTGATCGCGAACACGCGGACATGCTCGTCGTCCATCGGCACCCACGCGCGCAGCGAGGTGCGGTCGTGGATCGGCGAGGTCGGCGTGATGGTCCAGAACGGGAAGATGAACTGCGCCAGCCGCCAGTAGTTCATGCCGCCCTCGACCTCGCGATAGGCGCCGTACATCGCGCCCCAATCCGTCGCCGCGCCTTCGAACAAATAGGGCTTGTCGGTATAGCCGTAGCGCAGCGGGTCGTAATGCACCGGATCGTCCGTCGGCTCGTTCGGGTGGCGGTTGAGGCCGTTGCCGTGCGCCGGGCCGTTCATGCCGCCGTGGAGAAACCCCGCGTGCGACGTGTCGATGTCGCCCTCGAGCGCCTGGAACCAGTTGCAGTTGCGCAAGAAGCCGCCGATATCGACCTCGTCCTCGGGGAAGTAATTGACCAACAGCGCCGGCAGCGCGGGCGCCTCGCCCGGCCCCATATAGGTCCAGACCACGCCGTTGCGCTCCGCGACCTTGTAGGCGGTCGCCCTCACCTTGTCCTTGAATTGGTATTGCGGCGGCACGTTCGGCATGTCGAGGCAGCGGCCGTCCACGTCGAACTTCCAGCCGTGATAGACGCAGCGCAGACCGCCCTGCTCGTTCCGCCCGTAAAACAGCGAGGCGCAGCGATGGGGGCATTCATGGTCCATGAGGCCGACGCGGCCCTGGCTGTCGCGCCACGCGATCAGCTTCTCGCCCAAGAGCATCACCCGCACCGGCTCGCCGTCCGCATCGAGGTCGCGCGACGCGACCGCCGGGATCCAGTGGCGGCGCATCAGCTCGCCCATCGGCGTGCCCGGCCCGACGCGGCAGATCAGCTCGTTATCGGCTTGCGACAGCATGGCGGCCCACTCCCACGGTTATGTGAAATTCGCTTGGCGAAAGAATAACAAAGGGCGCCGCATGGGCAAAGCGCCACGCATGTTGGTAAGGTTAGGGCGCATGACGCGCAACCCGCTATTCAACGGCAACAGACTGAAGCTCGGCATTTTCGGCTACAACGGCAACGGCCCGCAAATGACGGCGGCGCCCGAGCGGTTCGTCGCCGACTGGCCGCGCTCGCGCGCGCTGGCAACGCTCGCCGCCGAGCTCGGCTTCGAGGCGGTGGTGAGTTTCGCGGTGTGGCGCGCGCCCATCGACGGCGACGGAAGGCACCTGGCCAACCGCGAGTTCGAGGCGTTCTCCTGGTGCGCCGGCATCGGTGCCGCGGTCGACGGCCCCGCCGTCATCGCGACCTTCCACGCACAACTCACTAGCCCCGCCTTCGTCGCGAAGGCCGCGGCCACGATCGACCACATCACCGGCGGCCGCGTCGCGCTGAACATCGTCGCCGGCAGTTCGCGCCACGCCTTCGGCCAGTTCGGCCGCGACATCGAAGACCCCGCGACGCGCTACGCCCACGCCGAAGAATTTCTCGACGTGCTGAAGCGGTTCTGGCTCGAACAAGACGAGTTCGATTTCGCCGGCCGCTTCTATCGGGTGCGGAAAGGGGTCTCCCTGCCGAAGCCGCTGCAAACGCCGCATCCGCCGATCATGAACGCGGGCCTGTCCGACCGGGGGCGGCGCTTCGCCACGCGTCACGCCGATCTCGTGTTCACGCTGTTGCAAGACCAGGAAGACAGTTGGGCGCCGCAGATCGCGGCCTATCGCGATTTGGCGCGCACCGAGTTCCGCCGCGACATCCAGGTGTGGACGCACGGCTATGTCGTGATCGGCGATACCGACGCCGACGCCCGGGCGTATTTGCGTTCCTACGCCGAGGACCGCGCCGACGCGGCGTGGGTCAAGGCGTGGGTGGCCGAGCTTTCCGAGGGCATGCCGTCCTTGCGGCCCGAACAATTGATCGTGATGCGCCGCAATTGGGCCGCGGGCGGCGGCTTCGAGTTGGTCGGCTCCGCCGAGACGATGGCGCACAAATTGATCGCCCTCTCGGCCGCCGGCCTGAGCGGCTTCCTGCTGACGGCGCTGGAGCCGGAAAAAATGCTCCGCCGCTTTGCGGCGGAGGTCCTGCCGCGCCTGGAACAAGCAGGCCTAAGGCTGGCGACGCAACGTTAGCCGAAATGGGCGCGCCACGCGGCCGCCCATTCCGCCTCCTCGGCGAGCTTGGCGTCTTTCGCGGCAAGCAGCTTCCGCGCCTCGACCGCGAGCGCGGCGCGCGCCGCGCGCAGCTTCGCTTGCGGATCGTCGGCGGCGGGCCGCGGCGGGAATTTGTCGGCGTGCTTGCCCCACAGCTTGAAATATTTGCCGAGCGTGTCGAGCGCGCGGATTTTGTCGTGGAGCTGGATCTGCACGTCGCCGTCGCGCAGCCGCACACGCGCGATAGCGGCGCGGTCGGCGTCGCTCAATTCCGCGAAGGGCCGGAGCACCCATCCGTCTTCCTCGGTCCAGTCGGCAATGCGCCCGATATCGGAGAGCGCGACGCGCGCCAGCTCCAGCACGATGCGGTCGGCGGCGATGCGCGTGCGCTCGGCGCGGGCGTCGAGCTCGGCGCGCAGCACATGGGCGACGTTGGGCGCACGCAATTGGCGGCCGGCGTTCTTCTTGGCTTGGCTCTTGGAATAGCCGGCGGCGATCGCCGATCCCGGCGCGTCGTTGGTACGGAGATATTCGTCGATGAAGCGCCGCTGCCACGCGTTGGGCGCACGCGGCGACCGGCGCCGCCGCCGTGGTTCGTCGGACATGATGGGCCTCGCTGCGAGTAGAGAGTTATCGCGCCCAAGTGGGCGCGCGCGCCGCTAGGCGCGATCCCCGGACGTGATCCGGGGACAAGGCGGCCGGACGGCCGCCGCCCGGCGTCTGAGGGCTATAAAAGCGCCCGGACCGCTGGCCTCGGGCGCTTCTCTGACGATGCGCTTTCCTTAGCCCAACAAACCGGTTTTGTCAAGCAAATTCAGTAGGCTAACGCCACCCCCGCGCTCGATAAGCGCCGGCCGCACGGCGTCCCCGGACGGCCTGGGGCTTAACGGGCGCATTACCATTGCGTGTGGGGTATGATCGGCGCACGACCGAAGGGGAACGATCGTGCTTATTTTGCTCGGTGGATTATCCGGCGCGGGGAAATCGTCGTTGGGCGAATACCTGGAGGTCGAGCGCGGCTTTCGCTGGGTGGAACTCGATGCCGGAACCTTCGCCGCCGATCTGGTCGAGGTTTATCGCATCCGCGACGAATGGGACCGGCTTTGTGCGCACGGGGATATCGCGCCGTTGATCGCGCGCTATATCGCGACGTCATAGCAGAGGTTGTGACCGCTTATTGGCGAGATTACGAGGATCACAAAAAGAACTTTCTGCCCGCGTTTCTAGCGAATGACATTCTCCGATTGTGGAGAACATTCTGTGTGAATTATGAGGCACGGACGGAGCGCGTTCCCGAAAAGGAAAAGGCGAAAGGCAAGCTCAAGAATTACAAATTGAAGCACAGTCGTTTGCTGACCTGCTATTCCGCGCTGCTTCTATTGCTCGCACTATATGGGCGTCAAGGAACTGTCAGTCCGACGGACGCCGTCAAGATAATTGAGCTGACCCCGACTCAAAGATTGGAATGGCTCCGCGATCAAAACGATCTTGGAGATGCGCGTTCCACAGTCGTGGACTTGCCAATACGACCAGTTCTTGGCGACCCCAAACACGGAAGAAGGCGCGCTAATTCGACAATTCATGGATGCCGAAGCAAGCAAGCGTCTCTTGGCCTCGCAACATAAATTTGGCGATTCAATTTTTGAAGCACTAAACCGGATCGGTAACGGCAACCGATTCCACCGCCTCTTGGTGGTGTAGTTTCTATCA
>JASHUX010000101.1 GCA_030039775.1 Alphaproteobacteria bacterium
CCCGCGACCGGGTGGATGGCATACTTGACCGTGGCGCCTTCCTTCTTGAGGAGGTCGGCCATCTCCTTCAAGGCGTGCTGCGCCTGCGCCACCGCCATGCCGTAGCCCGGCACGATAATGACCGAGCCCGCGTTCTTCATGATGAACGCGGCGTCCTCGGCGCTGCCCGACTTGACCGATTTGTCGCCGGCGCCCGCGCCCGCCGCGACCGCGCCGCCCTCGGTGCCGAAGCCGCCGAGGATGACGTTGAAGATCGAGCGGTTCATGCCCTTGCACATGATGTAGCTGAGGATCGCGCCCGACGAGCCGACGAGCGCGCCGGTGATGATCAAGAGCGAATTGGCGAGGGTGAAGCCGATGCCGCACGCCGCCCAACCCGAATAGGAATTGAGCATCGAGATCACGACCGGCATGTCGGCGCCGCCGATCGGCAGAATCAGCAACAATCCCAACAGCAGCGACAGCGCGAAGATCAGCCAAAAGGCGATCGGCGGCTGGCCGATGCAGAACCAGACGACGATCGCGACCAAGAGGACGCCCAGCGCCGCGTTGAGCGGATGCTGGCCGGCGAATACCAGCGGCCGGCCGGTGATCAGGCCCTGCAGCTTGCCGAACGCGATGATCGAGCCGGTGAAGGTGACGGCGCCGATGGCGGTGCCGATAGCCATTTCGATCAGGCTTTCGACGCGGATCGCGCCAGGCTCCCCGATGCCGTACGACGCGGGCGCGTAGAACGCCGCCGTCGCGATACACACGGCCGCCAGACCGACCAGGCTGTGGAACGCCGCCACCAGCTGCGGCAGCGCCGTCATCTGGATGCGCAGCGCGATGAAGGTGCCGATGGCGCCGCCGATGATGATGCCGGCCGCGATCAGCGGATAGGACACGACGCCTGGCATGGCAAGCGTGGTGCCGATGGCGATCACCATGCCGGCGATGCCGAACATGTTGCCGGAGCGCGACGTCACCGGCGACGACAGGCCGCGCAGCGCCAGGATGAAACAGACCGACGCGATCAAATAAAGAAACGCGGAAAGACTGGCGGTCATGGGCCTATTTCTTCTTTTTGAACATTTGCAGCATGCGCTGGGTGACGATGAAGCCGCCAAAGATATTGACCGAGGCGAGCGTCACGGCGACGAAACCCATGATTTTGGAAAAGCTGTAGCCCATCGGCCCGGCGGCGATCAGCGCGCCGACGATGATCACCGACGAGATCGCGTTGGTGACGGCCATCAGCGGCGAATGCAGCGCCGGCGTCACGCGCCAGACCACGTGATAGCCGACGAACACCGCGAGCACGAACACGGTGAGGAAGAACACGAACATTTCGCCGCCGCTCATTCCGATTCTCCTAGGCGCCCGCCAGTTGCGGATGCACCACCGCCCCGTCGCGCGTCAGCAGCGTCGCCTTGACGATCTCGTCGTTGGTGTCGATGTGCAGGTTCTTTTCCTTGTCGACGATCAAAGCCAGGAAGGCCAGGACGTTGCGCGCATAGAGCTGACTGGCGTCGACCGCGATATCGCTCGGCAGGTTGGCGGGGCCGAGAATCGTGACGCCGTTCGCGGTGGCGACCGTCTTGCCGTATTCGGCGCCCTCGACATTGCCGCCTTGCTCGACCGCGAGATCGACGATCACCGAGCCGGGGCGCATATTCGCCACCATGTCCTGGGTGATGAGCACAGGCGCCTTGCGGCCCGGGATCAGCGCGGTGGTGATGACGATGTCGGTCTTCTTCAGCGCCTCGGCAACATGCTCGCGCTGGCGGCGCTGGAAATCTTCGCTGGCTTCTTTGGCGTAGCCGCTGGCCGTTTCCATCTGTTTCATCGCCTCGAGATCGACCACCAGGAAGGTGGCGCCGAGGCTCTCGACTTGTTCTTTGGCGGCCAACCGCACGTCGGTCGCCGACACGATCGCCCCGAGTCGCCGGGCCGTCGCGATCGCCTGCAAGCCCGCGACACCGGCGCCCATGACCAACGCCCGCGCCGGCGCGATCGTCCCGGCCGCCGTCATCATCATCGGAAATGCCCGGCCAAACGCGGCAGCCGCTTCCAGCACCGCCTTGTAGCCCGCGAGGTTGGCTTGGCTCGACAACACGTCCATGGTCTGCGCACGGGTAATGCGCGGCACCAGCTCCATCGCGAACGCGGTCACCCCCGCCTTGGCATAGGCCGCGACCTGGTCCTTTTGCTGCAAGGGCGAGAGCAGCCCGACGAGGACGCTGCCCCGCCGCAACAGGGCCATTTCATCGAGCCCGCCGCCTTCGCCGTTGCCGAGGGGACGCTGGACCTTCAGCAGGATGTCGGCGCCGCCGTAGGCCGCGGCGCGGTCGACGATTTTGCCGCCGGCGCTTTGATAGGCGGCGTCGGTGTAGGCGCTGCCCGCGCCGGCACCGGCCTCGACCAGCACTTCATGACCCTGTCCGGCGAGGCGTTTGACGGTATCGGGCGACGCCGCCACCCGCTTCTCATGCGCGCGGCGTTCGGTCACGACACTTATTTTCATTCGTTGGAATTCCCTACCCGCGCCCGAATCGCGCGACACAATAAAGGGCCGTTAAGGCTATTGTGAAGCGACGAATCGCGAAATCGAATCATAGAATTACCTGATTCGGTGTGTCGCCGCGACGCGCCTATTGTCGCGCCGTTGCGACGATAGCGTTTGTTCCGCGTTTGGGCCGGTGTTAGACCTGTCGCGGGGCCGGGCCGCCATATACACGTATAGGGCGAATATTTCTAGGGGACTTCGCTGGAATAATGAGTGATTGGTTACGTTATCATGGCGTCGATACGGTCCGGGCCATTCCAGGGGTTGGCGTCGGGCCGGGTCGGCCAAGGCATGGTCGATGAACCCATCGTTCAATGACCAGCTAATCGCATTGCTGCCGCGCTTGCGCCGGTTTGCGCGGGGCATGACGGGGTCAACGGCTGCGGCAGACGACCTCGTTCAGGCGGCATGCGAACGCGCCTTGTCCCGGTCACACCAGTTTCAGGAAGGCACGCGCTTCGACAGTTGGCTATTCCGCATCATGCAGACGATTTGGATCGATCAGATACGCGCACGAGCCGTGCGCCGGGAAGAACCCGAGGATGCCGGAATGCTGCTCGGCAGCGACTCGGCGGCGCGTCAGATCGAGGCGCGGTTGCGGTTGGGCGAAGTGCAGGCGGCGTTGAACACCATACCCGACGAGCAGCGGGCGGCATTGATGCTCGTGACTGTTGAGGGGCTTAGCTACAAGGAGGCGGCACAAGTCGCGCAGGTACCCGTGGGAACAATCATGAGCCGGCTGGCGCGGGCGCGGGTTGCGCTCGAGGCAAAGCTGGCCGCCGGGAGCGATCGCCGGAGGAGTTTGGATAATGCGACAGTTAAGTGACGAAACACTGATTGCGTATCTCGACGGCGAGCTCGACGCCGCGGCGCGGGACGACGTCGCGACGGCGTTGGAGCGGGATCCGCAATTGCGCGAGCGCGTCGGTGCCTTGACCGAGAGCGCCGCGACCTTGCGCGCAGCGATGGACGAGGTGCTGCGCGAGGAAGTGCCGCAACGCCTGATCGATGCCGCGCGCGGGGTGCCGGGACGCGGCGTGATCGACCTGGTGGCGGAGCGGGCGCGCCGCAGTGCCGCGAGCCTGCAGGAAGGTTGGGTCACCCGGCGGTTCTGGACCGGCGCCGCGGTGGCGGCGAGCTTGTGTCTTGTGGTCGGCGCCGGCGGCGGCTATTTCGCCGCGCTGACTCCGGCCGAGCCGCCGGTCCAGCAGGCGAGCAGCCCGTCCTATTTCGACAATATCGCCGGCTATCACCGGCTCTTGATCAACGCCGGCGTCAATGAGCAGGGACTGGTCGATGTGCCGGCCAACGGCGACCAGGGCCGCAAGAATATCCAGAAGCTCCCGGCCAATTTCCGGCTGCCCGACCTCAAGAAGCTCGGCCTGAGTTACGACGGCGCGCGCTATCTCATCGTCGAGGGCCAGCCCGCGACCCAGCTTTTCTATGTCTCGCAGGACAAGAACCTCGGCTCGGTCACGATGGTGGTCGGGGCCACCGCCAAGCCGGACCAACCGATTTCCTCGGAACGCCGCGACGACATGAACTTCGTCTACTGGCGGCACGCCGGACACGCCTACGCGCTGGTCGGCTCGGCCGACGTGAATGCGCTTCGCGGCATCGCCAAGGAAATCTACGCACAGCTCAACGCCGCGACCTAGATTGCCTTGAATTAGGCCGCAAGGCAGGATGCCGTCCGGCAGGGCGGCATGGCTTCGGTCATCGGCATTATCGGCGGTAGCGGGCTTTACCAAATCGACGGCATGACCGGCATCGAATGGCGCCGCGTCGAATCGTCGTTCGGCGAACCGTCCGATCAATTGTGCTTCGGCGTGATCGACGGCGCGCGAATCGTGTTTCTGCCGCGCCACGGCCGCGGCCATCGTATCCCGCCGACCGAGATCAATTTTCGCGCCAATATCGACGCCTTAAAACGCGCCGGCGTCACCGACATCGTCTCGATCTCCGCGGTCGGTTCGTTCAAGGAGGAATTGCCGCCGGGCAAGTTCGTCCTGGTCAACCAATTCATCGACCGCACCCACGTGCGCCCGAAAAGTTTTTTCGGCACCGGCCTCGTGGCGCATGTGGGGATGGGCCATCCGGTCTGCGCGCGCGTCGGCGACGCGCTCGAAGCGGCCGGCATCGCCCACGGCATATCGATGCACCGCGGCGGCACCTATCTCTGCATCGAAGGCCCGCAATTCTCGATGCTGGCCGAAAGTAATCTCTATCGCGGCTGGGGCTGCGACGTGATCGGCATGACCAACATGCCGGAGGCGAAACTCGCCCGCGAGGCGGAGATTTGCTACGCGACCGTGGCGATGGTGACGGATTTCGACGTCTGGCACCCGGACCATGACCACGTCACGATCGACATGGTGGTGAAGGTGGTGCAGGACAACGCCGAGCGCGCGAAGAATCTGATCAAGTCGGTGGTTCCGGCGCTCGCGCGGCATGACGGCCCGTGTCCGCATGGCTGCCGGCATGCCTTGGAGCACGCGATCATCACCGCGCCCGATTCGCGCGATCCGGCGATGGTGAAAAAGCTCGACGCGGTCGCGGGCCGCGTACTGCAGCGATGAAGGCGCAGGGGCGCGAGACGCGAACGATCTGGCTCGAACCGGACGGACGCACCGTCGGCATCATCGATCAGACCCGGTTGCCGCATGAATTCGCAACGCTGCGGCTGACGGATGTTGCCGCGGCGGCGCAGGCGATCAAATCGATGCAAGTGCGCGGCGCGCCGCTGATCGGCGCGACGGCCGCGTACGGCATGGCCCTGGCGATGAATCGCGACGCGTCGGACGCGGTGCTCGCCGACGCCGCGACGACGCTGCTGGCAACGCGGCCGACCGCGATCAATCTGCACTGGGCGGTCGAAGCGATGCGCCGCCATCTTGCCGCGCTGCCGCCGGGACGGCGCTCGGACGCGGCTTATGAACGCGCTGCCGCGATCTGCGACGACGATGTCGCGATCAACCGTGCGATCGGCGAGCACGGTATCGCGCCGATCTACGCCACGTGGCGCAAGAAAGGTGAGCGCGGGAAGGTCGAGATCCTGACTCATTGCAATGCCGGCTGGCTTGCGACGGTGGATTGGGGCACGGCGCTGGCGCCGGTCTATCGCGCGCAACAAATGGGTATTCCGCTTCATGTCTGGGTCGACGAGACGCGGCCACGGAATCAGGGTGCGTCGCTGACCGCCTGGGAGCTGCGCGAGCAAGGCGTGCCGCACACCGTCATCGCGGACAATGCCGGCGGCCATTTGATGCGCCAGGGCAAGGTCGATCTCTGCTTGGTCGGCACCGACCGCACCACCGCGAATGGCGATGTCGCCAACAAGATCGGCACGTATCTGAAGGCGCTCGCCGCGTGCGACAACAACATGCCGTTCTATGTCGCGGCGCCGTCGCCGAGCATCGATTGGTCGCTCGGCAGCGGGGACGCGATTCCGATCGAGGAACGCGATCCGCGCGAGGTGACCGAGATCGCGGGGCGTCTTGCGGACGGCACGGTGGCGCGGGTCCAGGTGACGCCCGACGGCAGCCAAGCCGCCAACCCGGCGTTCGACGTGACCCCCGCGCGGTTGGTGACGGGCATCGTCACCGAGCGCGGCATCGCGCCGGCGTCGCGCGACGGGCTGGCGGCGCTGTTCCCCGAATTTCGCGCGGCGGTTCGCGCGTGAAAAGTCGCTGGGCCGACGCGGAAGCGGCAACATTCACCGCGCGCTATGGTGAGATCGGCACGCGTATCTATTCGGCGCGGCTCCTCGGCGGCGATCCGCGCTTGGTGCTGCACGGTGGCGGCAATTCCTCGGTCAAGACCGAGGCGACCGATATTTTGGGCGACCGCGTCGCGGTGCTGTGCGTCAAAGGCTCGGGCTGGGACATGGCCGACATCGAGCCGCCGGGCTTTCCGGCGGTGCGGCTCGAGCCGCTGCGCAAGCTGCGCGCGCTCGACCGGCTCTCCGACGAGGACATGGTCAATTTTCAGCGCGCCAATCTGCTCGACAGCGCCGCGCCCAATCCGTCGGTCGAAACGTTGCTGCACGCGTTCCTGCCCCATCGCTACGTCGACCATACCCATTCGACCGCGGTGCTGGCGCTGACGGACCAGCCCGACGGCGACAAGATTTGCCGCGAGTTGTTCGGCGCCCGCGCCGGCATCGTGCCCTACGTCATCCCGGGCTTCGCGCTGGCGAAGCGCACCGCCGAAATTTTCGACCAGGCGCCGTCGGTCGAAGCGCTGATCCTCCTGAAGCACGGCATCTTCACCTTCGGCGACGACGCGCGCGAATCGTATGAGCGCATGATCGAAATGACCACGCTCGCGGAACAGCGGCTGGCGAAAGGCCGCCGCAACGTCTTCGCGCCGATCGCGCTCCCGCCGTCGCTCGCGCGCGTCGCCGAGGTCGCGCCGGCGCTGCGCGGTCTGACGGCGATCGGCAACGATGCGAAAACTGGTGTATCGCAGCCGCAGATTTTGCGTTTCCGCTCATCGGCCGGGATTTTGAACTACGTCAACGGGGCCGATTTGGCGCGCTATTCGCAGGTCGGCGTGGTCACGCCCGACCATACCATCCGCACCAAAAATTGGCCGCTGATCGTACCGTTGCCGGAAGCGGGCAAGCTCGATAAATGGCGCGACGCGGCGGCGCAAGCCGTCGCGCAATTCGCCGAGCGGTATCGCGCTTATTTCGCGCGGCACGACGGTGGCA
>JASHUX010000102.1 GCA_030039775.1 Alphaproteobacteria bacterium
GGCAGCTCCGCCCCGTACATCGCCTCGCCGTAAATCTGACGGCCATCGGCGTCGAATCGCATAAGCTCGCACGCGCGGACGGTATTACCGTCGTTGAGACGGTCGTACACCACCAGCATTTCGCCACGCTCGACATCGCACACGACATGGTCGAGCCGAAATTCCGGCGTGCCGAGTTTCGCCCTGGCGGCCCGCCAATAGGCGCCGAGCGCGGCCTTGCCCCGCAGTTCCGCTCGTCCCGCGATCTGCGCCGCGCGCGGGCTCATGAAGCGCGCGTCGGCGGCGAAATCGGCCAGCACGCGCTCGACATCGCCCCTGTTCCATGCCGCAATCCACGCCTCGGCGTGACGATGCATCTCATCCCGGGTCATGTCGTGCGCCCTTCAGCCTTGCGCTGTGCCATCCGACGCGTCTCAGGCCGCGGGCACTGGCTCCTTCATCAGCGCCGGCGCGATCTCTTTTGCCAGCATCTCATAAGAGCGCAGCTTGGCGGCGTGGTCGTAGACGCCACACGTCACCATCAGCTCGTCGGCGCCGGTGCGCGCGACGAAATCCTGCAAGCCGCGCCGCACCGTCTCCGGCGCGCCGACGAACGAGCAAGCAAGCATCCGTTCCGCGTGCGCCTTTTCATGCGGGCCCCAGAGCGCGTCGATATTGTCGACCGGCGGCTGCGTCAGGCCGCGCGCGCCGCGGACCATGCCGATGATGCGCTGCTGCACCGAGGTGAAGAGATAGCGGGCCTCCAGGTCGGTCGGTGCCGTGACCACGCCGCAGCCGACCAGCGCGTAGGGCGTCGGCCATCGCTCCGACGGCTGATAGCGCGCGCGATAAATCTCGAGCGCGGGCATCAGCGCGTCGGGCGCGAAATGCGACGCGAAGGCGTAAGGCAACCCGAGCATCGCCGCGAGATGCGCGCCGAACAGGCTCGATCCGAGAATCCAGATCGGCACGTTGGTGTCGGTGCCCGGTGTGGCGTGATAGGCCTGTCCCGGCTGCGACGGGCCGAGCAGCACTTGCAGCTCCAACACGTCCTGGGGAAAGCGTTCCGCGGCGCTCGGGTCGCGCCGCATCGCCGCCCAGGTGCGCTGGTCGGTGCCCGGCGCGCGGCCGAGACCGAGATCGATGCGGCCGGGATAAAGCGATTCGAGCGTGCCGAACTGTTCGGCGATCACCAAGGGCGAATGGTTCGGCAGCATAATACCGCCGGCGCCGACCCGGATGCGCTGGGTGCCGCCCGCGATATAGCCGATCACGACCGAGGTCGCGGCCGAGGCGATGCCGTTCATATTATGATGCTCGGCCACCCAGAAGCGCGTGTAGCCCCAGCTCTCGGCATGCTGCGCCAGGTCGAGACTGCGGTGCAGCGCCTCGGTCGGGTTGCTGCCTTCCACCACCGGGGCAAGGTCGAGAATCGAAACCGGAACCATGGCTCCTCCGCGCACACCATCGCCGTTGTGCGCGGCCGGTTCAAGGAGGACGGTTATGCGATTCCGGTATGCGGGAACCTATGCCAGATGCTTCGCCAGCGGCTCCCAGTACATTTTGTGCCAGCCGCCTTCGAGCATTTCTTCGCTGCCGTCGGGCGCGCCTGAATGATCGAGCGTCAGCTTGGTGCCGCCACCCGACGGGGCGAGCTCGAATTTGACGATGGAGTGGATGCCCTCGGGCCAATTGCCGGCGCGCCACGCCTGGACGATGCGCTTGCCGGGCACCAGCTCGACATTGAAGCCGGTGATCATGCCGCCGAACGCGTTGAGCGCGCCGCCCACCTTGCCGTCGATCGTCGCGGGCGCGCCGGTGAAGGCGGCGAACGCTTTCGCATCGAGCAGCGCACCATAGACTTTCGCGGGCGGCGCGTTGAACGTCACTTCCTGATGAATCGTCTTCGCCGACATGGTTGCCCCTCTGTTGTAATATTTAACTGAATGGTTTAATATCGCGTAACGATCGATGCCGTCAAGCGTCGCCAAACGAATCTCCGCCGAGGACCGCCTTGACCGGCTGTTCCATGCGCTCTCCGACCGGACGCGCCGCGCGCTGTTGCGCCGGCTCGAAACCGGGCCGGCGATGGTGACGGAGCTGGCCGCGCCGTTCCGCATGTCGCTGCCCGCCGTGTCGAAACATCTGCGGGTGCTGGAAGCGGCGGCGCTGATCAAGCGCCGCGTCGACGGCCGCATCCATCGCTGCTCGCTCAACGCCGCGCCGCTCGAAGAGGCCGAGCGCTGGCTGGAGCGCTACCGTTTCTTCTGGACCGATCGGCTGGCGGCGCTGGCCCGCTATGCCGAGGGTGAGAACCGATGAGCGACCTGATCCTCGTCGTGAGGCGCACCATCCGCGCCACGCCCGAACGCCTGTTCGCGGCCTGGACCGAGCCGGCGCAGCTAACGCGCTGGTGGGGACC
Organism: Alphaproteobacteria bacterium; assembly: GCA_030039775.1. Taxonomy (GTDB): domain Bacteria; phylum Pseudomonadota; class Alphaproteobacteria; order ATCC43930; family CGMCC-115725; genus JAATGI01. The sequence goes on from JASHUX010000102.1 coordinate 2,402, forward strand.
GGCGCAGGTCGCGTGTCCGGCCGCCGAGGTCGATCTTCGCGTCGGCGGCCGCTATCGCCTCGCCAATCAATTCGCCGACGGCAGCGTGTGGTGGATCGGCGGCACGTTCGAGGCGATTACGCCGCCGCATCTCCTCGTCTACTCCTGGGAATTGTCGGCGGGCGCGATCACGCCGGGCGGCGCGCCGCCGCCGGCGCAAGCGGTCGAACGCGTCACGGTGCGATTCGAGCCCAACGGCGACGCCACCGACGTCGTCGTGACGCATGAACGGATCGTCGACGACGCAGCGCGCATCAGCCACGAGCAAGGTTGGCTCGGCTGCCTCGACGGGTTGGCGGAATTGCTGGCCGGCTGATTCCCATCGTCGTCCCTGCGAAAGCAGGGACCCAGGGCAAGCGGCGACCGCGTGGCTCCCGATTCCCGCTTTCGCGGGAACGACGAATATGTTTTAAGCTCCGCGCGTGCCGTCCCCCGCCACGCCCCCCGACCCGCCGCTATGCATCGATCTCGACGGCACTTTGTCGAAGGGCGACAGCACGGTGCGGATGGGTTGGCATCTGGTGTTGACCCGGCCGTGGCTGGCGCCGGCCTTTCCCTATTGGGAGCATAAGGGCCGCGCCCGCCTCAAGGCCGAGATCGCGCGCCGCGTGCCATACGATTCGATCACGTGGCGCTATAACCGCGCGCTGATCGCCTGGCTCACGGAACAGCGCGCGGCGGGGCGGCGGTTGATCCTGGCGTCGGGTTCGGATCGCCGCGTCGTCGCCGACGTGGCGCGGCACCTGGCGCTCTTCGACGAATTCCTGGCCAGCGACGGCGCGACCAATTTCGCCGGCGCTCTCAAGTCGGACGGCCTGGTCGCGCGGTTCGGTGCGTTCGATTATATCGGCAACAGCAAGAAGGACGTCGCGGTGTGGCGGCTTGCGCGCGATTGCTATCTCGTCGCCAACAGCGCGCGTCTGACCGCGTGGCTGACGCAGCGCGTCCAGTTCGCGCGCATTTTCCCGGGCGATTGGACGGGCTGAACGCTATCCACTACAACAGCCGGACAAAGAAACGTCGGCGGTGCGGGGGAAGCGCGGTTGTTCGATCTGTTGGCGAATGCGATCGTAGCGGGCCTGTTGCTCGGCGGTTTTTATGCCGCCGTCACCGTCGGCTTGTCGATCGCGTTCGGATTTCTCGACATCGTCAATATCGCCCATCCCGGCTTCATCATGCTGGGCGCGTTCGCCGCCTGGTTCGCCAACGATCAATGGGGCATCGACCCCATCGTCGCGGGCGTGTTGTTCACGCCGATTTTTTTCGTCGCCGGCGCCATCGTTTACCGGGTGTACCACGTCAGCTTCGAGCGGCGCGGCGACGCCGGCTTGCGCGGCCTCGCCTTTTTCTTCGGCGTTTTGTTCCTGACCGAGGTCGTGCTGCTGCTGTTGTTCAGCGCCGACTATCGCGGCGTCGATATGCCGTATCTCGAGACCATGATCGGCGCCGGTCCGGTCGCGGTGCCGCTGCGCATGGTGGTGCCGTTCCTGGTGTCGCTCGCGATGTTCGCGGTGCTGCAACTCGCTTTCAACCGCACCTTTCTCGGCCGCGCCATCAGGGCGGTGTCGCAGGATCAGCTCGCGCTCCGGCTCATGGCCGCCAACCCGGTGCGGGTGAAAGAGATCGCCTTCGGCATCGCGGTCGCGACCGCCAGCGTCGCCGGCGCGCTCCTCCTCACCATCGCGCCGATCGATCCGTCGATGGGCCGCGACTATATCGGCCGCGTCTTCGCCATCGCGGTGCTGGGCGGGCTCGGCAGCCTCACCGGCACGCTCTTGGCGGCGATTACGCTCGGCGTCGCCGAAAGCCTCACGGCGACGTTTTACGGTCCGTCCTGGTCGCCCGCGGTGGCGTTCGGCGCGCTGCTGATCGCGCTGGTCGTGCGCCCGTCGGGCCTTCTCGGTCGATGATCGCTTTCACCAATAAACAACGCTTCTTCGTCAGTTCCGCGAAAGCGGAAATCCAGGGCAACGGTACCTCGCTTGCCCTGGGTCCCTGCTTTCGCAGGGACGACGAACCGAGACGCTAGCTTGCGTCTAGGAAGTATTTTCTTTGGCGCCGTCGCCGTCGCAATTGTGGCCGCCGGCTACGCGGCGACGCGTTACGTCGCCAACGACTATTACTTTTACGCCGCGTACATCGTCCTCCAATACGTCGTGATCGCGACGGCATGGAACATATTGGGCGGGTATGCCGGCTACGTGAATTTCGGCTCGGCCGGATTTTACGCCGTCGGTGCGTACACGGCGGCGATCCTGTACCAGCTCTTCCGCCCGCCGCTGGTCGCGATGATCGTCGGCGGCGGCATTGCAGCCGGAATCATCGGCCTCGCCGCGGGCTATCTCACGCTTCGGGTCAAGGGCGTCTATTTCGCCATCGCCACCTTGGCGCTCGCGGTCGTACTCGAGACCATCGTCAACAACTGGGATTATGTCGGCGGCACGCGGGGCATCTACGTCTTGCATCCGCATCAGGTCGCCGGCTTCGCCAATTACGCGCGGCTCTTATTCTTCGCGATGCTGGTGCTGGCGGTGGCGTCTGTGGTGCTGGCGCGCAGCATCGAGCGATCGCGTCTCGGCCGCGGCCTGGCCGCCATTCGCGACGACGAGCAGGCGGCGGAGAGCGCGGGCGTGCCGACATTGCGCCTCAAGCTGTTCGCGGCGACACTGTCGGGCGCGCTAATGGGCCTTGCCGGCGCGCCGTTCCCCTATTACGTGAGCCACCTCGAACCGGGCTCGGCGTTCAGCCTCGCCATTGCCGTCAACGCCATTGCCATGCCGATGATCGGCGGCGCCACGAGTTGGGTCGGGCCGGTGATCGGCGCGGTATTGCTCGGCGGCGCGCAGCAGATCGCGACGGTGACGATCTCGTCGATCCTCAATCTCCTGATTGTGGGGCTGTTGTTGATCGGCTTCGTGATTTTCGCGCCTGAGGGCATCGTCGGGTTGATACGGCGGTTGTGGCGATGACAGAGCCCCTGCTCTGCGTCGAAAATCTCACCAAGCGTTTCGGCGGGTTCGTCGCGCTGACCGACGTGTCGCTGGCGATCGCCGAAGGCGAGCGGCTTGGCGTCATCGGCCCGAACGGCGCGGGCAAGAGCACCCTCGTCAATTGCATCTCGGGCCTGCTGCGGCCGGAGGCGGGCCGCGTCTATTTCGCCGGCGGCGATATCACAGCCCTGCCCGCGTATCGGCGCGCGCGGCTGGGCATCGCGCGCAGCTTCCAGATCCCGCGCCCGTTCCGCAGCATGACGCTCGAACAGAACCTCGCCATTCCGCGCGACTATGCCGCGCGCGAGCCGACGGACGCAGACGCCTTGCTCGCGCAACTGGGTTTGGGGCCGAAACGCGGCGCGCTGCCCGGTACGCTGACGCAGATCGAGCTGCGCAAGCTGGAGCTGGCACGCGCCCTCGCGGCGCGCCCGCGTCTCGTCATCGCCGATGAGGTGATGGCCGGTCTCTCGCATGCCGAAATCGACGAGATGCTGACGGTGCTGCTCGCGCTCAACAAAAGCGGCATCACCATCCTGATGATCGAGCACATCATGCGCGCGGTGATGCGCTTCTCGCAGCGCGTCGTCGTGCTCGACGCCGGCCGCAAGATCGCGGACGGCGCGCCCGCCGACATTCTCGCCGACAAGGAGGTCGAGCGTGCCTATCTCGGCGCCTAGACTCGTCGTCGAGGGACTGAGCGCCGGCTACGGAGCGGTACGCGCGCTCGAGGACGTGACGCTGTCGCTCGAGCCTGGCGAAACAGTGGCGCTGCTTGGCACCAGCGGCAACGGCAAGAGCACGCTTATCAACGCCATCATGGGATTAGTGCGGCCGCGCGCCGGTGCCGTCTATCTTGAGGAAGACGGGCGCCGCACCGCGCTCGCCGGCAGCCGCACCGAGGCAATCGCCGATCTCGGCCTGGCGCTGGTGCCGGAGGGACGGCGTCTGTTCCCCAAGCTTACCGTCGAGGAAAACTTGCTGCTCGGCGCCTATCGCGGCGCGGCGCGCGCGTTGCGCGTCGACCGCATCGCCGAATGCTTCGACGCTTTTCCGGTGCTGAAGGACCGGCGCCGTCAGCTCGCCGGCAACATGAGCGGCGGCGAGCAGCAGATGCTGGCGCTGGCCCGCGCGCTGATGTCGGCGCCCCGCATTCTCCTCGTCGACGAGCCGTCGGTCGGCCTCGCGCCGATCCTGGTCGCGCGCATGATCGACACCATCGCGGCGGTGAAGGAGCGCTACCGGCTGTCGGTGCTGATGGCGGAGCAGAATTTTCACCAGGCCGTACGCATCGCCGACCGGGGCTACGTGCTGGTCCACGGCCGCATCGAATTCGAAGGCCGCACCGCGAACGAGCTGCGCAATTCCGAGCTGGTGAGGACGTACTACCTCGGGACTTAAAGCACCCGAAAGAAATTGATCTTCACGCCGTCGGGCCAGCGCTCGCCGGTGCAGACGAAAATGCTTTTGTTCAGCCAATCGTGCTTCGGCGACGCGCCGGCGAAGGTCGGGCTGCCGCGGAAATAAACCAACGCCGGATCGACTTTCTCGTTCGCCAAGAGCCGCGCGTTGACCTCCGGCGGCGCGTGGCGCAGGGCGCGGTTGATCACCGCGATATTGGCACCGTCGGCGCGGATGACATATTGCGCCGTGAGCTCGGCCACGCCGTCGGGCCTGATGATTTGCCAGTCGGCGCCGCCGGGCAGCACCTCGCCCTTGAAGTTCGGCCCTTCGACCGCGCCGCCGGTGATCGGGATCATGCGTCGGCGGCCGCGCGGCGTCTCGCCCATCTCGATCGCCAGCGCGATCGCCACCCGCGCTTCGAACACGAACTCCAGCCGCGGCGCTTCTGTCATCGCGATCCTCCCCCTATCATAGGGACGCACTGTAGACGGAAAGGCGCGGGACCTGAAATTCATCGCAGTGAAGGGCGCGCGCGTGCCGGCCTTGGGCTTCGGCACCTGGCCTTTGAGCGGGGCCGACGGCACGCGGGCGGTGCGCGAGGCGATCGAGCTCGGCTACCGCCACATCGATACCGCGCAGCTCTATGGCAACGAAGCCGACGTCGGCAAAGGCATCGCGCAATCGGGCGTGGCGCGCGGCGAGCTGTGGATCACGACCAAACTCTCGCGCGACCATCTCGGCGCGAAGGAGGTCGCGCGCAGCACCGACGAGAGCCTAAAGAAGCTCGGCCTCGACCATCTCGACCTGTTGCTGATCCACTGGCCGAGCCGCACCGTCCCGGTCGCGGAAACGTTGAGTGCAATGACTAAGCTCCGCGACGCCGGCAAGACGCGCTTCATCGGCGTCAGCAATTTCACCACCAAGCTGCTCGATGAAGCGACGAAACATGCCGACATCATTTGCGACCAGGTCGAATATCACCCGTTCCTATCGCAGCGGGCGGTGCTGAGCGCGGTGAAGACGCACGGGTTATTCCTGACCGCCTACTCGCCGGTGGCGCGCGGCCAAGTGCCGAACGACAAGCGGCTGCAGGCGATCGGAAAGAAATACGGCAAGAGCGCGGCGCAAGTGGCGCTGCGCTGGCTGATCGAGCAGGACAACGTCGCGGCGATCCCCAAGGCCGGCAGCCGCGCGCACATGCAGGCCAATTTCGAGATTTTCGATTTCGCGCTCGCGCCGGAGGATCGCGCCGCCATCGACGGGCTCGGCAGCAGCAGCGGCCGAATCGTCGATATCGCCGGCTGGTCGCCGGATTGGGATCGGCCGAACTAGCTCATCGGTCAGCGCGCATGGTGAGCGTGGCGGCCGCTGTTGGCGACGCGCAACTTGATGCGATGCGGCGCGTGCGCGCGGACAACGTTGGTCTTGCGATGCTCATGGTTTGCGGCGTGGCGCGCGTCATGCGCGGGACGCCGCGCCGCGGCTTTCTCGACCTGCGAATGTTTCGCCGGCGACGCCGGCGCGATTTCCTGCTGCGTGATGTGGAAATATCCGGTCGGGTGCGCCTCGTGATGCCAGACCGCCGCGGCGACATGCGGACCATAGCGGTTGATGCGATTATAGGCGGCGACGTCGACCGCGACTGTGCCGTTCGCCCAATCCGGCGTCGCCCAGCCCCATAGCGGCGGCACCACGCCGTAGCCGACGCTGAATCCGATGCCGGTTTCCATGTCGGCGCCGCCGACGCGGAATCCCTCCGGCGGCTCGATGAACATTGGTGGATTGTCGGGATAGGGCCAGGCGCCGAACACGAGCGCCGGATTATAGGTCGGGATATAGACCACGGCGGGATCGGCGGGGGCGATGGCCAGCGCGGCACCGGCCGCCGTCACCGTCAGGCGCGGCGAGGATGTGAGCATACCGTTCGCGACGGCGCGGTGGCGCAGCGTCTGGATCGCGGCCGCGACCGCCGCCGGCGCGGCGACAAAGGCCCGCCCGAGCCGGTCCATCCAGACCGGTCGCGCTGCCATCATGGCGATCACGGCGGGAAACGGCGCCAGCGCCTTGACGCTGGGATCCCAGGGCCGCGGCTCCAGCGCCGCCACCAGCGCGTCGCCCTTGAGCTTCGCGTTATGCGCCTCGTCGAGCCATTGCGCCGCCTCGGCGATTTCGGCCGGATAGGTCGCCGCCATCAATAGCGGCGTCAGCAACGCGTCGGGGTAGAGCGCCACCGGCGCCGCGGCGGTCTCGATCTGCGCCGCAGACGGCGGCGCGGCGGTGTCCGCCGATACCGGCGACGCCATCGCGACCGTCATCAGCGCGGCCAGCGCCGCGAACCGTGTCATGACCGAGATTGTCAATGATTCGCCCGATGAAGCAACGAGCCGGTGAGTCCCGTGTCGTAGGCAAGGCCGGTCTCCGTCAACAGTGCCTCGAGCGGAAACGCGGAGCGGATCAGACCCTTGCGCTCGAGCGCCACCCACACCGCCGGATTGGACAGTCCGGTGGCGTCGCGGGCCGCCACGGCGGCGTCGCCGAGATGAAAATGATCGCCATGCGGGTGCGGCATGTTGGAGACGCGAACCGTCCCCGGCTCATCGCCGGGCCGACCGTGCTCCGGCAACTGCGCCAGCGCCTGCAACAAAGTCAGCGTCCTTAATTGCAGGGGATTGAGATTGAGCGGGTTCCTCTTCGGCGGCATGCTGGCCGCCCTTGTACACCGCCGCGACCCGGCGGCGCCATAGCGGGGCCGTTAATGCGGTTGTTCCGAGGTCTCGGCCTCGCGATGCCCGAGCTTGGAAATCAGCCGCAAAATATCGGCTTGGATCTGCTTGTCCTTGATGCCGTAGAAGCCGCGGATCAGCGACATGACCTCGCGCCGATCGAAGGTCTCGCTGACCTCGCCCTCGGCGCCCGATTGGAAATCGTGGGCCAGGTTGGCGGCGACCAGCCCATCGGGATAGCCCTCGAAGAAAAAGCCGGGCGATACCGCCAGCGCCTGCGCCACATCGTAAAGGCGGCTCGCCGAGATGCGGATGTCGCCGGATTCGTATTTCTGCACGGCCTGGAACGACACACCGATCTTGCTCGCGAGTGCGCCCTGACTGAGGCCGAGTTGAATGCGGCGCAGCCTCATCCGGCCGCCGACATACACATCGATCGGGTGCGGAGTATCGTCTTCGCGCTTTACCATGGCCACGGCTCGAATCCTCGCCGAAATTGGCGCCGCCCGGACGTTAGCGAGCGACCTATCGGTGTCAACCATTCGCAGTGGCGGTAAGCTCCCGAAATAACGCGCGCGGCCGCGTTTTTCTTTTTTATGTCAAGCGGCGGGAACGATCGGCGCCCGGGATTGTTACGGGCGGCTGCGCTGGCGGCGGCACCGCGCCGGTGCTAGAACCGCCATTCCGCGCCTGAATCCAGGAGATTGCCATGCAAGGACCGGTTCGCGTAAACGATCAGCTCAGCGTGGCGGGCCAGATCGCGCCGGGCGAGGTCGCCGGGCTGCGCGCCCAAGGTTTCCAAACGGTCATCAACAACCGGCCCGATAATGAAGAGCCCGGGCAACCGGCGGCCGCCGATGTTAAGGCCGAAGTCGAACGCCAGGGCATGCATTACCTCGATCAGCCGGTGACGACATCGAGCATTTCGAAGGCCGACGTCACCGCCTTTCACAACGCCATGACGCGCGCGTCGAAGCCGGTGCTGGCGCACTGCCGCAGCGGCACGCGCTGTTATCTGTTGTGGGGTCTGTCGCAGGTGATGTTCGACAGCGCCAGCCCGCTCGCGATCGTCGCGGAGGCCGCGCGCAAGGGCTACGACCTTCGTGTCCTTCCCGCCATGGCGGAAAAACTGCAGAACGAGAACTAAGCCGCGGCCTTTTTTCGCGCGGCGAGAATGCGGCGCTTCAAGCGCTTCGCCTCGGCGGTGAGATGGCGATCGGGCATGTCCGAGAGATAGGCGTCGATGCCGCCGTTGTGCTCGATGGTGCGGATGGCATTGGCCGATAACCGCAGCCGCACCGGGCCGCGCAGCGCGTCGGACAACAGCGAAATGGTCTGGAGGTTGGGCAGGAACCGCCGCTTGGTCTTGTTGTTGGCGTGGCTGACCGAATGACCGATCAAAGCGCCCTTGCCCGTGATGCTGCACCGTCTCGACATAACACCGATCCTTCGTGGGAAGGCGGGTTTCTAGGGCAGCGGCCCCGCCTCGTCAAGGGATCGCGCCGGTTTGAATTAACCCGCGCCGACCGGCATGATGCCGCGATGATACGGATGTTAACCATCGCCGCCCTGTCGGCGCTTAGCCTCGGTGTTACGGCGTGCGGACAGCTGAACGAGCGACTCGACGAGATACGGCCCACCGAAATCCGCAACACCGGCTATAGCGACCGCTGCGCCGACTATATGCGCCTGTCCTATCCCGGCGCGACGATCGACGTAACGATCCAGCATGTCGACGTCGCCAACACCGAAAACGGCGGGCTCGGGCTCTTGATCGTCGATGTCCAGGGCGTGCGTCCCGATATTGCGGCGACGGGTGGTTTCCTGGCCCACGACGTCGCGGCGCGCTGCCGCTTTCAGAACGGCATCCTAACCGAGTTCCGCTGGACCAAGGGCCCGGGGCGCTAGCGCCGGGTGAACGCTTCCAGCGCCTGCTGCGCGGCGGCCGACGGCGTGACCTTACCGGCGGCGACTTTCGCCTCGAGCGCCTTGAGCGCGCGCGCCGCGGCCTCGTCGTCGCGGAACAGCTCGATCAGCCCGTCGCCGATCTCACGCCACAGCGCCGCCTGCGCTTGACGGGCGCGCCGTGCCGCGAAGGCACCGCTCGATCGCGCCGCGTCGAGCCGCCGCGTCGCCGTCTGCCACACCCTATCGAGGCCCCGTTCCTCAAGAGCCGACACGCTCAACGCCTCGACCGCGTCGCCGTCGGCCGGCACCAACAAGCGCAGCGCGTGGCGATAATCCGCGACCGCACGCTTTGCCGCCGCCGCCAGGTCGCCATCGTCCTTGTTGACGACGATGAGATCCGCCAGCTCGACGATGCCTTTTTTTATGCCCTGCAGTTCGTCGCCGCCGCCCGGCGCAATGAGCAGCAGAAAAAAATCCACCATGTCGGCAACCGAGGTTTCCGATTGGCCGACGCCCACCGTCTCGACGATGACGATGTCGAATCCGGCAGCCTCCGCGACAATCATCGCCTCGCGCGTACGACGCGCGACGCCGCCCAGGCTCTTGCCGGCGGGCGACGGACGGATGAAGGCGGCCTCGGCCTGCGACAACCGCGGCATGCGCGTCTTGTCGCCGAGGATCGAGCCGCCGGCACGCTTCGACGACGGATCCACCGCCAGCACGGCGACGCGATGGCCCGCGCCGATCAGCATCAGCCCGAACGCCTCGATGAAGGTGGACTTGCCCACGCCGGGTGCGCCGGAGATCCCGACCCGGGTAGCGTTGCCGGCGCGCGGCAGCAGCCGCGCCAGCAATCGTTCCGCGTCGTCGCGATGATCGGCGCGTGTCGATTCGACGAGCGTGATGGCGCGCGCCAGCGCCGCCCGTTCGCCGCGCAAAACGGCATCGGCCAAGTTCGAGATATCGGGACGTCGCGACGGCATGACGGCGATTACATCTTATTTCGTCATTCCCGCTAAAGCGGGCGTGCCGCCTGCTTTCGCAGGGACAACGGTACGGGAGATGTCACTGCATCTAATTCCCGAACAGGCTCTTGATCGCGCCCCCGACGCCTTGGCCGACGCCCTGCCCGACCTTGCCGACGCCGCTTGCGGCGCCGCCGACGACATTGACCGGCGCGGTGACGATGCCCTTGGCGATGCCGGCGACGTCCGGCGTGTAGCTGATATGATCCCACGGGCCGCTGACGGTGACCGGCACGGTGACGATGCCTGCGATCAGTTTCGGCTCGATGCGGAAATTGAGCGAGCGCGACGGCAGGTTCACCGTGCCGGAGCCGGTCGCGTCGATCGAGCTGGTGCTGACCGATAGATTGCGGTTCGTCATTATGCCGTTGCGGATGGTGAAATCGCCGCTCGCGTGCTGGATAGTCGTGGCGCCGCCGCCCGAGAAAGACGATGCGGTATTCTTCAGCATGCCGCCGAGGTCGACGCCGCTGACTGAGCCGCCCGCGACGCGGAACGACGATTTGCCGTTGAGCGACCCGACCAGTTCGCGCTCGCTGTTGCCGCGGGCAGTGGCCGACAGGGTAAAGCTGCCCGAGCCGTTGACCGATCCGCCGCCGGCGGCATCGCGCAGCAATGCGCCAAGATCGACGCCGGACATGGCGCCGTTGACGGTCACAGCTGCCGCGCCGCCGGTGGCATCGACGGTGACCGCACCCTTGCCGCTGCCGCGATACATGGTGACGTCGCTGACGTCGAGCGTGAGCTTGCCGTCCTTGAGATGCACCGTGGCGGCGCTCTTGCCGATCGTCATCTTGCGGTATTTGGCGCCTGCAGCATCGATCGTGAGCTCGGCGTCGACCTCGCGCAGCATGGCGGTGTCGA
>JASHUX010000103.1 GCA_030039775.1 Alphaproteobacteria bacterium
AACGCCAACGTCGTCGATGTCCGCATGCGAATCGGCCCGCCGGACAAAGGCGCTGTGCTGTGGTCCCGAATCACCTTACGGGCGAGCCGTGAGCTCGATCTCGCGGTCGGCAAACCGATCTTCGCGATGGTCAAATCGGTCGCTTTGGACCGGAGTAATTATGTTGCGGTTGCACAAAGCGATGCGAACAATTCCCTCTGAAAACCCTTAATTTCGCTAATCTTTTTCCTGTTATGCGTTTTCTAAGCCCCTGTTTTGCAAGAGATGCCCTTTATAGTTCAGGCAGGCTCACTTACCTATTGTGCAACGCAATAGGAACCATGGGGATTAGCCATGTTGGACTTTCTGGGCCACACACTACACAACGTCGGGGAAAAGATCGAGGGCTGGCGGAAATATAACCAGGCCTATCGCGAGCTCGTCTCGCTCGATGACCGGTCGCTCGCCGATATCGGCGTCACCCGTTCGGAGATTCCGTTCATCCTGAACCATGTCAGCGATCCGAGCCGGGTACGGGCGCTGCCGGCGGCGAACCAGAACGGCCGCTACGCCGCGTAACGCATCGATTTTCGGAGGTAGATGAGGGTCGCGCCCCAGCGCGGGACGTGGCCCTTCATGTTCACAACACCCAGACGAACAGCGCCAGCGCGATGGCACCGGCCGCGACGCAGTAATAGGCAAACGGATCGAGCGCCTCGAAATCGTGGCGTCCGAAATAGCGCATCAAGAAGGCGGTGCTGGCGTAAGCGGTGACGCCGGCGACGACGCCCGCGAGCCAGACCAGCGGGCCGAAGCCGCCGCTCTCCGCCTGGTGATGAAAGAAGTGCGGCACTTCGAGCACGGCGGCGCCGAGAATGATCGGCGTTGCGATCAGGAACGAGAAGCGTGCCGCCTCCTGGTGCTTGAGGCCGCCGAGCAAGCCGCCGACCATCGTCGCGCCCGAGCGGGAAATGCCGGGAATCAACGCCAGGCACTGCCACAGGCCGATGATCAAAGCCGTCTGCCACGACATGCCGGTCGCATTTCCCGTCCCGGCGTTGCGCCGGCGCAACCGCTCCGCCGCGAACAGAATGACGCCGTTCAGCATCAGAAACCCGGCCGCCAGTTCCGGCGAGCCGAACAGATGGCGCAGGAATTTCTCCAATCCAGCGCCGACGATCACCGCCGGAATCGTGGCGACGATGATGAGCCACAACAGGCGCCACCGCTCGCGGCGCTCTCTGGCGCCGCCCAGGCCAAAGAAAGCGCCGATGATCTGCGCCCAGTCGCGCCAGAAATAGAGCAGCAGCGCCGCCGCAGTGCCGAGGTGAAGCACCACAAGGAACGGCAGGAAGCTCGGATCGTTCTCGCTGAAATTCCACCGCAGCAGGCGCGGCAGGATCACGGCATGGCCGAGGCTCGATACCGGAAACAATTCCGTAAGGCCCTGCAAAACGGCGGTGATCAGGGCCTGGATTCCACTCATCGATACGCTCGCTTCGCCACGATCAAGGTATGCCAGCCTTCTAGCGCGATTCGTCCGACAAGATAGAGACCTTGGAGGCGATGCGCCGCGAGCACCATCGTCTCCTGCCGCGCCAAGAGGCCGGACAGGACGGCAATGCCGCCGGGCGCTAGCACGCGCGCCAGATCGGGCGCCATCCCCATCAACGGCCGTGCCAGAATGTTGGCGAAGACCAGATCGAACGGCGCGTGCTGCGCAATGTCGCGATGACGATAGCCGGCGGCGACGGCGGCGCGGATTGACCGCGCGACGTCATTGCATCGGGCATTGACCCGGGTGACGCGCACCGCCTCCGGGTCAATGTCGAACGCCAGCACCGGGCGACGCCAGTATTTTGCCGCCGCGATCGCGAGAATGCCGGTGCCGCAGCCCATATCCAAGATCTGTCGGGGCTGCCGGGCGATCTGTTCTAACGCCACCAAACATCCGCGGGTCGTCGCATGTTCGCCGGTGCCGAAAGCGGTCGCAGCGTCGATGACGACCGGAACCGCCGCGTGCGGAACGAGGCCGCTATAGTGCGAGCCATGGACAAAAAATCGGCCGGTGCGGATCGGCGGAAAGCCGGCCTGGTTCTCGCCGACCCAATCGCGCGCGGCCACGCGCTCGACCGTGACGGCCGCCGACGGATCGAGCAGCAGGAACGACGCTTCGAGCAACGCCTGGTTCGGTTTATCCCGTGACAGACCCTCTACGCGCCAGCCGGTGCCGCGCTCAAACGCGCCTACCGCCTCGCAGCGCTCGCCGACCGCGTCCGCGACGGCGCCGGCGGCAGCCATATCGGTGAGATCGACAATGACGCGCCACAACGAAACCATCGGCCCCCGCACACCTCGACGCGTCCGCCCTAGCCGATCCGGCCTTCGGCGTGGGCTTTGGTCACGAAATTGGCGATCACCATTTTGCTGCCCGCCTTGTCGAAATGGATCGACAGCTTGTCGTCCGACACCGCCCCTACCGTGCCGTAGCCGAATTTCTGGTGGAAGACGCGGTCGCCGGATTGG
>JASHUX010000104.1 GCA_030039775.1 Alphaproteobacteria bacterium
GCGTATGGCCGAGGCATCGTCGTCGCGCCTCGATCTCGTCGACATCAAGGGGCAGGAAACCGCCAAGCGCGCTCTCGAAGTCGCGGCGGCGGGCGGTCACAACATGCTGATGATCGGGCCGCCCGGCTCCGGCAAATCGATGCTGGCGGCGCGGCTGCCGGGCCTGCTGCCGCCGCTCGACGCCGCTGAAGCACTCGAAGTCAGCATGATCCATTCGGTCGCCGGACTGTTGAGCGAAGGCAAGCTGATGCGCGCGCGGCCGTTCCGCGATCCGCATCACTCGGCGTCGCTTGTGTCGCTCGTAGGCGGCGGCTTACGCGTGAAGCCGGGCGAGCAGCACTCTCGAGGCGCTACGTCAGCCGCTCGAGGTCGGCCGTGTCGCGATCGCGCGGGCCAACGCTCATGTAACCTTTCCAAGCCGTTTCCAACTGGTCTGTGCGATGAACCCGTGCAAATGCGGTCATCTCGACGATGCGGCGCTTGCCTGCAGCCGCGCGCCGCGTTGCGCGCAGGATTACCAGTCGCGTATCTCCGGCCCGATGTTCGATCGCATCGACCTCCACGTCGACGTGCCGGCGGTGCGGGCGTCCGACCTGTCGCTGCCGCCGCCCGCCGAGGGCTCGGCCGCCGTCGCGGCTCGCGTTGCGGCGGCGCGCGCCCGGCAGACGGCCCGGTTCGGTCGTCTTCCCGCGGACGTCCGCGTCCGCACGAACGCCGAGGCCGACGGTGTACTGCTCGATCAGATTTCCGCGCCCGACGCCGAGGGCAAGCGGTTGATGGTCAACGCCGCCGACCGCCTCCATCTTTCAGCGCGCGGCTATCATCGCGTCCTTCGAGTCGCGCGGACGCTCGCCGACCCCGACGCCAGCGACAATGTCCGGCGCATCCATATCGCGGAGGTATTAAGCTACCGCCGTGTGGTCCTCGGCGAGGCGCTGTCCCCGTGACGGGGCTGCATACGCTTTCGTCGCAATCGCAAAGAACTAAGTCCGGCCCCATCTAAGGGGTATGCAGGGTTTCCTCGACCCCGTTTTGTTGTCGCGTCTGCAATTCGCCGCCACAACGCTATTCCACATCTTGTGGCCGGTCCTGACCATTGGCCTGTCGTTGTTCCTCGTCCTCATGGAGGCGCTGTGGATCAGGACAGACAACGCCGACTATTACCGGCATGCCCGGTTCTGGGCGCGGCTGTTCATCCTCAATTTCGGGGTCGGCGTCGCGACAGGATTACCGCTCGAATTCGAGTTCGGCACCAACTGGGCGCCGTTTGCCACCGCCGCGGGCAGTTTTTTCGGCAACATTCTGGGTTTCGAGGGCGCGATGGCGTTCATGCTCGAAGCCGGCTTCCTCGGCATCATGGTGTTCGGCTGGAACCGCGTGCCGCGCGCGATGCATCTCTTCGCCACAATCATGGTGGCGTCGGGTGCGTCGATCTCGGCGTTTTGGATCATGGACGCCAATTCGTGGATGCAGATGCCGACGGGCGGCCATATGGCCGGCGGCACGTTCGTCATCGATTCCTATCTTGACGCCATCCTCAACCCGGATTTCCCGTGGGCCTTCGGTCACATGTGGCTCGCGTGTCTCGAGACCAGCCTGTTCGTGATCGGCGGCATCAGCGCGTGGTACATCCTCGCCGGGCGCTATCCAGCGTTCTTCCGGCTGTCGCTGCGCTGGTGCGTGATGGTCGCGATCGTCGTAACGCCGCTCCAAATCTATTTCGGCGACGCCAATGGCAAGAGCGTATTCGCCACGCAGCCCGCGAAAGGCGCCGCCATCGAGGGCAATTGGGCCACCAACAAGCCGGGCCAATCTGCCGCCTGGGCGGTCGTCGCTTGGCCCGATCAAGCGGCGCAACGGAACGATTGGCAGATTACCGTCCCCGGCATGTTGTCCTGGCTCGCGACCCGCTCCTTCACCGGGCAGGTGAAGGGGCTTCAGGATTTCGCCCGTGCTGATCAGCCGCCATTGTTGCCGGTCCTGTTTTATGGCTTCCGTATCATGGCGGCGATCGGTTTCGCGCTGTTTCTGCTGATGGCATGGAGCCTTGTCGCGTGGGCCCGCGGCACGTTGGCATCGGACAAATGGCTGTTGCGGGCGTGGGTCGCCAGCATTCCCTTGGGCTACATCGCCGTTGAGTTGGGTTGGACGGTTCGCGAGGTCGGGCGGCAGCCTTGGGTGATTTACGGCATCATGCGAACGGTGGACGGCGCGTCGCGCCTGCCCGCCGCATCCGTCGGCTATACGCTGCTCGGCTACATCGTCGCCTACATCGTTCTATTCGCATCCGTGGTGCTGTTCGCCTGGCGCATCTTGCAGCAGGGACCGGATCTGACCGTCCCGTTGCCTTTGCCGGGCACGCGTCAGAATCAGTCCCGCGACGCGCATCGCAGCGACGTTGCGCGGCGCGAGGTTTGACATGGACGCGCTTCATTTTTTCCTGATCCATGTCTGGCTGGCGTTTCTCGGCCTGTTTTTGGTGTTGTACGTGGTGCTCGACGGCTTCGATCTCGGCATCGGCATCTTGTCGTTGTTCGCGCGCGCCGAAGAGCGCCGCGACATCATGATGGCGAGCCTCGGCAGCGTCTGGGACGCCAATGAGAGCTGGCTCGTCGTGCTGGGCGGTACGTTGTTCGGTGCGTTTCCCTTAGCCTATAGCGTGATCTTGAACGCGCTCTATTTGCCGCTGATCACGATGATTTTCGCGCTGATATTCCGCGCGGTCGCCTTCGAGTTCCGCGCCCACGCCCGCAACCGATCTCTATGGAGCCTGGCGTTTGGGCTCGGAAGTCTGGCCGCGGCCATCAGCCAGGGATTTGTTTTGGGCGGCTTGATCGGGGGCATAACGGTCACCGGTCGGCAGTTCGCCGGCGGCGCCTTCGACTGGCTGACGCCGTTCTCGATCGCGACTGCGTTCGGCGTGGTGTTCGGCTATGTCTTGCTCGGCGCCGCGTATCTGATTCTGAAAACCGAGGGCGCGCATCAGGATCGCGCGCGCCGCCAGGCCTGGCTCGGCTTCGGCTTGATGATGGCGGCGGCGGCGGTTGTTTCGGTATGGACGCCGCTCCGCTTTCCTTTCATAGCGCAACGTTGGTTCGCGCCCGAGACGGTCCATCTGTTCGCCATACCGCCGATCGTCGCCCTGATCTGTGCCGCGATGCTGGGGCGGGCCTTATTGCGGCATCAAGAGCGCGCGCCCCTCTTCTGGTCGACAGGGATTTTTCTCGCTTCTCTTATCGGGCTCGCCGCGAGCTTCTATCCCTACATCGTGCCGCGCGCGGTCACCGCCGGCGATGCCGCCGCGGACAATCTCACCCTCGCCTTTATGATGGTCGGCATCGGCATCCTGGTGCCGACCATGCTCATCTATAACTTCTACCAGTACTTGGTATTTCGCGGCAAAGTCGGCGTCGGCGACACTTATGGCGAGGGCTGACACCATGGACCTGCCAGCACCGCGCCGCGACTGGGCGCTGTTTTTCGACATCGACGGCACGCTTATCGACTTGGCGCCGACCCCCGATGCCGTGGTTGTCCCTGCGGCCTTGCGGGCCGACTTGGCCGCGCTGCTGCGCCAGCTCGGCGCCGTCGCCCTGGTCAGCGGCCGGCCGCTTTCCGGCATCGACGCGCTGTTCGCGCCGCTGGTGTTGCCGGCGTCCGGACAGCACGGTGCCGAGGCCCGGCTGGGCGCCGAACACGACGTTGCACCGCCGTCGCCCGCCCTGCGGGCAATCGTCATGCCCCTGCAACAATTTGCCGCCGATCATCACGGCGTCCTGATCGAGGACAAAGGCGACAGCGTCGCGGTGCATTACCGCATGGCGCCGACATTGGCCGAAGACGTCGACGCCCTGGCGCACCGGTTGATCGAGGGCGTCCCCGAATTGGAGGCGTTGACCTCCAAGATGGCCATCGACATCAAGCCCAAGGCCATATCCAAGGCAAACGCCATCCGCTGGTTCATGGCGCGGCCACCGTTCGCGGGACGGCTACCCGTATTCGTCGGCGACGACCGCACCGACGAAGCCGGTTTTGCCGCCGTTAACGAAATTGGCGGCCACGCCGTTCGTGTCGGCGACCTGGCCGAAAGCGATGCTCGTTTTTCGCTTAATTCTTCTGCCGCGGTGCGGGAATGGATAGCGGGGTTAGTGCGTTTCTATGGACAAGGTGGAGGACCCCTAAATTAATCGCGTCTATGGGGACAACGAACCGACCTTTCCAGTGGTAAGCGGGAGACTACATCCGTGTCGCGGCTGATAATCGTATCGAATCGCGTGGCGTCCCCCAGCCAGCAAGGCGTTCGCGCCGGCGGGCTGGCCGTGGCGATGCATGAAGCGCTCGATCGCTACGGCGGCGTTTGGTTCGGTTGGAGCGGCGAAACCAAGGACGACGCGACGTGGAATCCACGTGTCGTGGAAGCGGGCAATGTCACGTATGTAACCGTCGATCTTAAGACGGAGGATTATCAGGACTATTATATCAATTACGCCAACGGCACGTTGTGGCCGCTGTTCCACAACCAGCTCGGCTTGATCAAGTTCTCGCGCGCCGGTTTCGACGGCTATTTGCGGGTTAACGCGAAGATGGCGGAAGCGCTGGCGCCCATGATCCGCCCGGACGACGTGATTTGGGTCCATGACTACCATCTGATCCCGTTCGGCGACGAATTGCGCAAGCACGGCATCAACAACCAGATCGGCTTTTTCCTTCACACACCTTTCCCGCCGCGACAGCTGTTCGAGGCATTGCCGCGCCATACGGTGCTCCTGCACAGTTTCGCCGCCTACGATCTGATCGGGTTCCAGACCGACGAATCCCTCCACGCTTTCCAGGAATCGGTCATTGAACTGGCGCATGGGCGCTGCTACGGCGACGGCGCGTTTATCCTGGGCGACCGTCACGGCCACGCCGCCGTGTTCCCGATCGGCATCGACACCGAGCGCTTTGCCAAATATGCCCGCCGTACCGCTCGGTCGCGTCACACCACCCGACTTAAAGAGAGTCTGTCGGGCCGCGCGCTCATCATTGGCGTCGATCGCCTGGACTACAGCAAAGGCATTCCCAATCGCTTCGATGCGATCCATGCGCTGCTGACGGATCATCCCGAGCACCGCAACCAGGTTAGCTTCCTCCAGATCGCGCCGCATTCCCGCTCCGACGTCACGGAATACAAGGTGCTGCGAAAAGAACTCGAGGCCGCGGTCGGCGCCATCAATGGCAAGTTCGCCGAGTACGACTGGACGCCGCTGCGCTACGTCAATCGGGCGTTTTCGCGGCTCGTCCTGGCGGGCTTCTATCGGGCTGCGCGGATCGGCCTGGTGACGCCGCTGCGTGACGGCATGAATCTCGTCGCCAAAGAATATGTCGCGGCGCAGGACCCGGACGATCCCGGCGTGCTGGTGCTGTCCCGCTTCGCCGGCGCCGCCAACGAGTTGAAAGCAGCCCTACTGGTCAATCCCTACGACGCCGACGATATCGCCAACGCGATCCATCGCGGCCTGCGTATGTCGCTCGACGAGCGGCAGATGCGCTGGAAGCACATGATGGATGTGGTCAGCGCCAATACGGTGACGACGTGGCGCGAGGCCTTCCTCGCCAGCCTGTACGAGACGCAGTTCGAGAAAGTCGCCGCCGTCGGCTGACCCCCGGCCGCTAGTGCGGCCGTTCCTCGATATGGTCGTGACCGCCGACGCGGCCAGGCCGCCAATAGCCTTCGGCCGAAATCTGTTCCTTCGTCATGCCGCGCGCCAGCAGATCGTGGCGCTGGGCGCGGACATTGCTGGTTTCGCCGATGAGATAGGCGTGGCCGGTGCCGGGCGGCAACTTAAAGCCTTGCACCCGCTTCAGCATGAAATCGCTCGGCCCACCCGCTCCGCCGCGCTCCAGCCACTGAAAATCGAGGCGCGCCTTGCAGTTGACCGGTTGCTTGTCGCTTGCGTCGGCGACCTCCACAAACGCCCAGGCATGGGCGTGCGACGGCAGCGTCTCCAAAATGCCGAGGATGCCCGGAATGCAGGTTTCGTCGCCGGTGAAGAGGTGCCAGTCCGCCATCGGGTCGAGCACGGTACGGCCGCGCGGGCCGTTCGCTTCGATGCGGGTCCCGGGCTTCGCGTCCCTGGCCCAATTGCCTGAGGGACTGTCGCCGTGCAGCACGAAATCGATGTCGAGCCGTCCGGTCTTCTTGTCGAGGCTCCGGATCGTGTAGTGCCGCCGCCCCGTAGTGCCGTCGGCCAGCGGCATTTGCAGGACCAAGTCCTGGCCAGGCTTGTACTCAAGTTCGTGCAGATCGGGACCGGTCAGGGTCACGCGCCGCATTCGCGGGTTAAGGTCGCGCGCCCCCACCACCTCCATCGACCATAACCGGCCCGGCGGACGGCGCATGCCCGGCACCGGCCCCGGCACGGCCGCCGGGGCGTTCGCAACGTCACTCATCATTGATTCCTTTCGCACTTCGATGTGACTTAGATATATCGAAATACGACGAGTTGCAAGTGGTTCTTAATAACCGACGGTGAACCGCTTCTGGACGTGCTTCGGCTTCTCGACCTCGTCGATCATCGCAATGGCATAGTCCTCGTACGAGATATGGCTCTTGCCGTCCTTGTCGACGAGCAACTCCTCGAGACCAAGGCGGAATTTGCCGGTGCGCTCGCCCGGTCCGATCATCGCGGACGGCGACAAGAAGGTCCAATCGAGCGCGCCTTCGCCTTTGAGCTTATCGAGGAACTTGATGCCCGCTCCGGCTTCGCCGCGCCACGCCTCGGGCAGGCTTTCGAATACCAGCTTGCCGTCCTTGCCCTTCAGGCTGGCGGCACCGCCGACGACGAGCAGCCGCTTCACGCCCGCATTCTTGGTCGCGCCGACGACGTTGTCGGCCGGCGATTCCGAGAACCGCACCGAGCTGATCACGACGTCATGGCCCGCGAGCAGCGGCGTCAGCGCTTTCGGATCGGTCACGTCGCCCTTCTTGGCGGTGATCTTCGCGTCTTTATGTGCCTTCTCCGGATTGCGCGAGATCGCCGTGACGGTATGGCCGCGGGACACGGCCTCTTTGGCAAGCCGCGTACCGATATTGCCCGAGCCGCCTACAATCGCGATTTTCATTGTTGCTCCTCCTCCTTAGAACATGTCTGTCTCTATATAGCGCAAAACGGAGATTGGAACGCAACATGGCCAACGAATTCGTCGCCGATACCACCAGCGGCCAAATCCAGGGCGCGCTCGACGACGGCATCGTCACCTTCAAGGGCATCCCCTACGCCGCACCGCCCATCGGCGCGCTGCGCTTCATGCCGCCGGTCAAGCCGGCACCGTGGCAGGGCGTCCGCGACGCCACCAAATTCGGCGCGCGCGCCATGCAAAAGGAAGGCGCCATCGCCTTGGCGCCCGCGATCCGCGAGATCTATTCCGACCCCGAACAGCAGCCGGTCAGCGAGGACTGTCTCGTCCTCAACGTTTGGACGCCGGCCCTCGACGATGGCGGCGACCGGCCGGTGATGGTGTGGCTTCATGGCGGCGCTTTCATCTCCGGCAACGGTTCGCAGCCGCGGCTCGACGGCACCAACCTCGCCGCGAAAGGCGATGTCGTGGTGGTTACGCTGAACCACCGTCTCGGCGCGTTCGGCTATCTCTATCTCGCCGAGATCGGCGGCGCCGATTACGCCCAGTCCGGCAATGTCGGCATGCTTGACATTGTCGCGGCACTCGAATGGGTGCGCGACAACATCGAAAAGTTCGGCGGCGATCCCGACAATGTCACCGTGTTCGGCGAGAGCGGCGGCGGCGCCAAGGGCTGCGTGCTGCTGGCGATGTCGTCGGCGCACGGTCTTTTCCATAAGGCGATTGTGCAAAGCGGTCCCTCGGTCGAGACCATGGATACGGCGTTAGCGACCGAGACGGCGCGCGCGGTGATGAAGGAAGCGGGCATCGCTTCCGTCGACGAGCTCGTGGCGCTTCCCGCGGAAAAATTGTTGGCGGCGCAGAACACGGTGCTGGCGCGAATCAGCGCGCTGTCCTTCGCCAATCGCCGCAAACAAGGCTTCAACCCGGTGATCGACGGAACGATTTTGCCTGGCGGGCCGTTCGCGCCGACCGCGCCCGCGATCTCCAAGGACATTCCGTTGATGATCGGCACCAACAGGGACGAGATGAATCTGTTCTTCGGCCTGGCGCCTTGGGCGGAGAACGCGACCGATGCGACGCTACCGGACGCGGCGCGCCAATTCCTCGGCGACCGCACACCCGGCATTGTCGCCGCGTACCGGACGGCCGACCCGGCCGCAAGCGCGCGCGACCTGGTGCTGCGCATTGCGACGGACCAATCGATCCGCATGCCGTCGCTCGTCATCGCCGACCGCAAGGTCGCGCAGCATGGCGCGCCCGTGTACGTCTATCTCTTCACTTGGGCGACGCCGGTCGTGGACGGCAAACTCGGCTCGTGTCACGGGCTCGAAATTCCGTTCGTGTTCGACAATCTCGACAAGGTGCGGGTCACGGGCGACGCGCCGACCCGCGGCGTGCTGGCCGACGCTATGAGCCGGGCCTGGATCGAGTTCGCTTACAAGGACAATCCCAACCACGGCGGCATTCCGTATTGGCCGGCTTATAGCAGTGCTGACCGCCCGACCATGATTTTCGATCTGCAATGCCGCGTCGAAAACGACCCCCTCGGCGCGGAGCGGAAAGCGTGGGGATGAGGGCTTAAAGCTGTACGTGCGCCATGGCCGCTTCGGGATAGCGCGATCCGGCCGCGGCGCCGGGCGGGATGGCGGCGCCGAGCCTCCCTATCTCGTCCGGCGTCAGTTTGATCGACAGCGCGCCGAGATTTTCATCGAGCCGCGCGATGCGTTTGGTACCGGGGATCGGCACCACATCGTCGCCCTGCGCCAGGAGCCACGCCAATACAAGCTGGCCGGTGGTGCAGTTTTTCGCTTTCGCGATCGCTTCGACTTTGTCGACGAGGGCGCGGTTGTGCGCGAAATTCTGTTCGGCATAGCGCGGCATCATGCGGCCGGCCGGCGCTTCGGCGGCGGTCTTCACCGCGCCGGTAAGAAAACCGCGGCCTAACGGGGAATACGCGACGAAACCGATGCCAAGTTTGCGCGTCACACGCCGCGTCGCTTCGGCCTCGACGCGGTAGAGCAGCGAATATTCGGTCTGCACCGCCGCGATCGGATGCACCTTGTGGGCGCGGCGGATCGTATCAGGCGCGGCCTCGCTTAACCCGATGTGGCGCACCTTGCCTTGCTGCACCAATTTCGCCATCGCGCCGACCGTGTCCTCGATCGGCGTGTTGGGATCGACGCGGTGCTGGTAGTAGAGGTCGATATGATCGACGCCGAGCCGCTTCAGGCTCGCCTCGCACGCGCTTTGCACATAGACCGGCGTGCCGTCCACCGCGAACGCGTTGGCGCTCCGCTTCTGGCCGAACTTGGTGGCGAGCATCACCGCGCCGCGACGGCCTTTGATCGCGCGGGCGATCAGTTCCTCGTTGTGGCCGTTGCCATAGACGTCGGCCGTGTCGAGCAAGGTCTCGCCGCGGTCGAGGGCGTGGTGGATCACGGCGATTGAGGTGTCGTCGTCGGCCGGACCGTAGATGCTCGACATCGACATGCAGCCGAGCCCCATCGCCGGCACCGTCAATCCGCCCAATTTCCGCTGCTCGAGGGTTGCCATCTCTGCCTCCTATATTGCTCGCGTGAAATTTAGCGGATTCGCCAAGCGCCCGCATTTTTGCTTGATTGGTGTTCATATTATGTTCCGTTGTGCGGGTAGGCATTTCGAGCGGAGCGCGACGGCGTCAAACGACGACCCGGCATTCGTGGCATCACGGCGAGTCACGGACATTTTATTGTACCTGAGTGGCATGAGAGGCGGCCGAAGGCTTATATGTTATCGGTGCCGTTCGTTTCGCGGCCCACATTCAAAGGTGTATGCCATGCGTTTCGCACTAATTGCCCTCGGTCTGCTTGCGCTGGGCGCTTGCACGCCGGGACCGCTCCCCCCTGCACAAGTCAGCGACGCCTCGGATTTGAAAAAATTTGTCGAGCCGACCAACGGCGCCGCCTATTCGCAAAGCAACGAGTACTATTACCGCGACGGCTCCAGTACCGGCTACCAAGGACCGTCCGGGGACCTTATCCGGGTGAAGTAGCCGTTAGCGCGCCTTTTCGAGGGCGCGCTCGACTCGGCGCAACCGGTCGGCCGGATCGATCGCGACCGACGACAGGATTTCGAGGCGGGTATCCTCGAAGACATGAACCTTGCCGCGTCGGCGGCGGCGCCATGACATGACCGCCGCGTCGCGCGCCGCCAGCAATTCGAGAATGTCCGGATGGTAGAGGCGGAGCAAGGCGCACAGCCAGCGATTGACCGGCCACCCGGGCCGCGCCAGCTCGATCGAAAAACGCTCGAGCATGGCCGTAACATCGGCCGCCGCGTACCAGGTTTCGCCGGTCACCCACCGGTTCGTCGTGAAGAGCCGGGTCGGCGTTCCGGTCTCGTCCAGCGAAATTGCGACGATGTGGCTGAACTTGTCGTTGCCGTCGCCCTGGTTGGGCTGTGTCGCCGGCGGCGACGGCGGATCGATGGGCTGTGACGGCGCATCGGCAATGGCAAGCTCCGGCATCACTAGGGGACGGACGCCGGTCGGCATGCCCCGGGGCCGCATGAAGGTGTGGAAATGACCGTGCTCGCGGTGACGGTCGCCGCTTCGCGAGGCGGCGGCGTGGCGATGATAGAAGAACTGGGAATGGGTCGCGGCATCATAGACGTCGCCCGGCGGATAGTGGGTCCAGTCGGCCGGCGCCTCACCGCTGAGCAATTGACCGAGAATTGTGTCGCCGGTCTTGGCGAGAATTCGTTGCCAGTCGTGCAATTCGCGTCCGGCCTGCTGCATGACGGTCAGCGCGGCGCGGCCCAGCGCCTCTACAT
>JASHUX010000105.1 GCA_030039775.1 Alphaproteobacteria bacterium
CTCGCGAGGCAAAGGTGGCGGCAGGCGGCGTCATGACTCTCCAGATCGCCGACAACGAAGCCGCCGCCGTGGAAATGCACCACCAGCGGAAACGGCCCGATGCCGAACGGCGTATAGATCCGCACCGGAATCGGCCCCTCCGGCGACGGCACAGCCCGATCGGTGACATGGCCGACCGGCGGCGGCGGGGGTTGCAACGCGCGCGCGGCGTCGAGACTCGCCCGCGCCTCCGCGACGGGCAGCGTGTTGATCGGCGGCAACGTCTTCATGAATTCGAGCCAACCGGCGATGACCGGGTTTAGCGCCATGGTCCCTCCTCTCTTGAACCGCTTCGACTAGACTGCGGCGAACCGCGCCTTGAGCCAGGCGCCGAACGCCGCGTTTTCCTCGGCCGCCTCCGGCACCACGTAGAGCAAACTGCTCGGAAAGGCGTGGATCATGTTGCTGTAGCGCTTCTTCACCACGGGCACCCCCGCGGTGGCGAGCTTGTCGGCCAGCGCCTCGCCTTCGTCGCGCAGCGGATCGTATTGCGCCGTAAGCACGTAGGCGGGCGGCAGGCGGCTGAAATCCTTGGCTCGGAGCGGCGCCGCATGCGGATGCACGCGGTGCTGCACGTCCGGCAGATAGTGCTCTGTGAACCATCGCATCGTATCCGTTGTGAGGAAATACCCCTCGCCGTTCTCGCGATAAGACGGAAGCGCCATGTCGTAATCGGTGACCGGGCAGTTGAGGAGTTGACCGCAGATTCGCGGCCCATCCTCGTCGCGCGCCCGAAGCGAAACCACGGCCGCGAGATTGCCGCCGGCACTGTCGCCCGCAACCGCGATGCGCCGCCGGTCGCCGCCGATCTCGCCCGCGTGCTGCGCCACCCACTGCGTCGCCGCAAAACAATCGTCGGGGGCCGCTGGAAAGCGATGCTCGGGCGCGAGGCGGTAATCGACCGACACGATCAAACTGCCGCTGTTAAGGCAGAGATGACGGCACGCCGCGTCGCTGCCGTCGAGCGAACCGGCGACAAAGCCGCCGCCGTGAAAAAAGACGGTAATCGGGAACGGGCCGATTCCAAACGGCGTGTAGAGTCGAAGGGAAATCGGGCCACGCGGACCGGGAAAATCGCGATTGACGACGTGAGCGACCGTCGGCGGCGGCGGCAACAGCTTCAGCCGCGCAGCGCCGTTGGCCCGCACAACATCGACCGGCAGCGTGTGGGTCGGCGGCAACCTATTCATTATCTCGAGCCAGGCAGCGGCGCCCGGATGAAGCGACATCATCATTCTCCCGCAATCGACGAGGTACCCGCGATATTGTTATCATGGCGGTGTGGAAAAGAAATGCGGGAGAGAGCGGCGTGATCGACCGGAAACAGGCGGCACGGGAGTTGCTGGATCGGGCGCTTAATCGTCACGACGTCAAAGGCGCCTTCGAGAAATACATCCATCCCAATTACCGCCAGCACAACCCGACCGTGCCCGACGGGCGCGACGCGGCGATCAAAGGGTTAAGCGCGTTCGTCGCCGCGTGCCCCGAGCTGCACTACGATATCAAGCAGATGTTCCAGGAAGGCGACACGGTCGCCGTCTTCGCCCATGTCACGATGCGGCCCGGCGATCGCGGCAATGCGTGCGTCGATATTCTCCGCTTCGAGGGCGATGTCGTCGTGGAGCACTGGGATGTAATCCAGCCGGTGCCCGAGAAATCCGCCAACAACAACGGCATGTTTTGAGAGGAACGCGTCATGCCTGACACCGTCGCCGCACTGCCGTTCGTTGAAACCACACTCGCCTATATAGACCCGGCCTACGGTCCAACCGTGCTTTACGAGTACAACCGCGACCAGACGACGCATCACTACGATCCGCGGCGCATGCCCGTTCACGACGCCCGTGCGGCGCGGGATCTGTCGTTCGACCGCAACGGTTTCACGCTGATAGGTCATCGTTCCGCGGTCACTGATTTTCACAACGCGGAACAGGTGAAGCGCGTCTACTATCCCGAGATCGCGCAGCTAGTCCGCGAGCTGACCGGTGCGGAAAAGGTGATTCCGTTCGGCGACGTGCTGCGCAGCGACGATCCGGCGAAGGAGGCGCTGATCGCGCCGGAAGGGGGCTTCGACCCCGACCACGTATTTGCCGATTCCGCAGGCCAGGGCGGCACGGTCCCGCCGATGCAGGTTCACGACACCGCGAACAACCCGCATATCGACTTCAACGAAAAGACGCTACGGCGCATGGCGGCGGCCATGCTCGGCGCCGAGGCGGAAAGATATGCCAAGAAGCGCATCGCGATGATCAATCTCTGGCGCGGGATCGAGACCGTGGAACGCAAACCGCTCGCCGTGTGCGACGCCAGCACCGTCAAGGAAGCCGATCTTGTGCTGGGCCTGATCGGGACGCGTCCGGAGGATCCCGGCGATTTCCTCGAAGGCTTCAACGTCGCCTACAGCCCGGCGCATCGCTGGTACTACTATCCGCGGATGCGGCCCGACGAGCTCTTGGTCTTCAAGCTGTGCGATTCCGATCGAAGCCGGCCGCAGCTGACGGCGCATACCGCGATCGACGATCCGTCGAGCCGCCCCGACGCGCCGCCGCGGCGCAGCCTAGAGATTAGGACAATTTCGTTCTTCGCGGACTAGGCGCCGTTACTCCATCGCCACCATGTCAGGCTTATCGCCGGGACGCCGCTTGCGCACGCGCAGGAAAAGCAGGAACGGAATCGTCAGCAGGGACAGGATCATCATGATCTTGAAATCGTCGTTGTAGGCGACCATCGCGGCTTGGCTCGTCACCAATCCGTTGAGCTGTTCCAGCGTATGAGCGGAGCGAAGGTCGAAATTGTGAAGCAGCGGGTTGAACGGCGTGACGTGCTGCACCAGGCTCTGATGCATCGTTTGCGTGTTCTCGGTCAGCAGCGCCTGCACCGCGGAGATGCCGATGCTGGAACCGAGATTGCGCATCAGATTGAAAAACGCCGTGCCTTCCGCGCGATACTGCGCCGGGAGGGTGGCGAACGACACGCTGGTGAGCGAGACATAGGCGAAGCCGACGCCGAATCCTTGAATCAGTCCGGACCAGATCACCGGCCATTGGTCCATTTGCAGATCGAACCCCATCATCTGCCACAGCGACAGCGCGCTGAGCGCGAACCCGAACCCGATCAAGAGGCGTGGGTCGACTCTGTTGGACAGCCGTCCGACCAGAACCATCGACAGCATCGTGCCGACGCCGCGCGGCGCCATGATCATGCCGGTCGTCACCACGGGATAGTTCATCAATTGCTGGAACAGCGGCGGCAACAGGACCAGCGTGGCGAACAGAATCACGCCGACGACGAAAATGAACATGTTGCCGGTGACGAAGTTGCGATCCTTGAACAAGGCTATGCTGAGGAACGGCCGCTGCGCGGTCAGCATCCGCACGATGAAAAAATAGAATCCCAAGGCCGCCAGGACCGCTTCGATGACGATCTCGCTCGAGCCGAACCAGTCCTTGAGCTCGCCGCGGTCGAGCATCATTTGTAGTGCGCCGACACCCAGCGACAGCATGCCGAAGCCGAAGAAATCGAACCCGCGGGCGGCGGCGCGCTGCGTGTCCTTGAGCGCGGTCACGAGACCGAAAAAGGCGAGGATGCCGATCGGCACGTTGATATAGAACACCCAGCGCCACGAATAATTGTCGGTCAGCCAGCCGCCCAACACCGGGCCGATTACCGGCGCGAAGGTGACACCGAGTCCCCACATCGCCATCGCCTGGCCATGCTTGTGCGTGGGATAGGAGTCGAGCAATACGGCCTGGCTGATCGGCACCAGGGCCGCGCCGGAGACGCCTTGCAGCAGGCGATAAATCACCATCAACGGCAACGACGTCGCGATTCCGCACAGAGCCGACGACACGACAAAGCCGGCAACCGAGACGAGGATGACGCGTTTGCGCCCGAAGCGATCGGCGAGCCACCCCGTGAGCGGCGTCATGATCGCGGCAGCAACAATGTAGGAGGTCAGGATCCAGGTGATCTGGTCCTGGTCGGCCGAAAGACTGCCTTCCATATGCGGCAAGGCGACGTTGGCGATCGTGGTATCGAGCGCCTGCATGAACGTCGCGGCCATCAGCGACGCAGTCAACAGTCCGCGGCCGCCTGTCGCGGAGGCGGTCGTTTGAACGGGCGCGTTCGCCGTGGCGCTGGCGTCGGGCATCGCCCCTTAATCTAGGGACGAAACCACGTCCCAACACCGCATCTTTTCGTGAGGGGGCGTTGCGCCCCGCTACTGCGCCGTCATGGCGCCGTCGACGATCAGCGAATGGCCGGCCATGTACGAAGCGTCGTCGGAGCATAAGAACAAAACGGCCTTCGCCTGTTCCGACGGATCGGCCCAGCGGCCGATCGGATGCAGTGCCTTAACGTGTTCCTCGACACCTGGTTCCGGGAACCAGTTCTTGAGCATCGGCGTCGCCGTGCCGCCGGGACAAAGCGCGTTGATGCGGATGCCCTGCGCCACATATTCGAGCGCCGCCACTTTGGTGATGCCGACGACGCCGTGCTTCGCCGCGCAATAGGCGCCGAGGCCGGGATTGCCGATGACGCCGCCCACCGAGGCGGTGTTGACGATGGCGCCGCCGCCGTTTTTCAGCATCACCGGAATTTCGTGCTTCATCGACAGGAACACGCCAGTGAGATTGACCGCGAGGACCTCGTTCCACGACGCCTCCTCGATGTCGGCGGTGAAGAAGCCGTGCCGCTCGATGCCGGCGTTGTTGAAGGCGCAGTGCAGGCCGCCATGCGCCTCGACCGCTGCCTCGACCATGCGGCGGCAATCGGTCGCCTTGCTGACGTCGGCCTTAACGAAGATGGCGGCGCCGCCGGCGTCGCGGATCGCCCTCGCGGTCGCTTCGCCGTCTTTGTCGCTACGGTCGACCACCGTGACGCGCCCGCCTTCGGCAGCGAATGCGAGCGCGGTGGCGCGGCCGATACCCGATGCGCCACCCGTCACCAACACGGATTTGTCCTCAAACCGCTTGCTCATTCTGTCCTCCGCTTTTATCCCCGCGCCACTCGCCGCCCGCCAACCCGAGTGGCGCGCGTAAGCCGTTTTCACTAGCATAGCGTCAAACAACGGAGAGGAAATATGGCCGACAGCAAAGCCCTCGCGCTCGACTATCTGCGACTCTTGGAGAAGGGCGATTTCGACGCCGCCTTTGCCAAGTTCGCGCCGGACGCCAAAGTCACGGTGATGGGCCGTACCAGCGCGGCCGCCGATTTCTTCAAGGTGGTGCGCGAATTCCGGGGCAACGTCG
>JASHUX010000106.1 GCA_030039775.1 Alphaproteobacteria bacterium
TTCCCCCTCCACCAACCGCCTCGTGGCGATCGGGAGTTAGCGGATGCGGTGTCCTGGCGGGTGTAGCTCAATGGTAGAGCTCCAGCCTTCCAAGCTGGCTACGTGGGTTCGATTCCCATCACCCGCTCCAGCGCCGGGCGCGCATTATTTTCAGCGATAGGATGCCCCATCATGGCGAAGGCGAAGTTTGAGCGGAATAAGCCGCATTGCAACATCGGGACGATTGGTCATGTTGACCATGGGAAGACGTCGCTGACGGCGGCGATAACGAAGGTATTGGCGGAGACGGGGGGAGCGACGTACACGGCGTACGACCAGATTGACAAGGCGCCGGAGGAGCGTGCGCGGGGCATTACGATTTCGACGGCGCATGTGGAGTACGAGACGAAGAACCGGCATTACGCGCATGTCGATTGCCCGGGCCATGCGGATTACATCAAGAACATGATCACGGGGGCGGCGCAGATGGACGGGGCGATCCTGGTGGTTTCGGCCGCGGACGGCCCGATGCCGCAGACGCGGGAGCATATCCTGCTGGCGCGGCAGGTGGGGGTGCCGGCCATTGTCGTGTACCTGAACAAGGTGGACATGGTGGACGACCCGGAGCTGTTGGACCTGGTGGAGCTGGAGGTGCGGGAGCTTCTGTCCTCGTACCAGTTCCCGGGGGACAAGATCCCGGTGGTGCGGGGCTCGGCGCTGATGGCGTTGGAGGACAAGGACAAGGGTCTGGGGCACGATTCGATCCTGAAGCTGATGGAGGCGGTCGATAGCGCGATCCCGCAGCCGGAGCGGGCGAAGGACCGTCCGTTCCTGATGCCGATCGAGGACGTGTTCTCGATCTCGGGCCGGGGCACGGTGGTGACGGGCCGGGTTGAGCGCGGGATCGTCAAGGTCGGGGACGAGGTCGAGATCGTGGGGTTGCGGCCGACCACGAAGACGGTGGTGACGGGGGTGGAGATGTTCCGTAAGCTGCTCGATTCGGGCGAAGCCGGGGACAATATCGGGGCCCTGCTGCGGGGCACCAAGCGGGAGGAAGTGGAGCGGGGCCAGGTTTTGGCGGCGCCGGGCTCGATCACGCCGCACACGAACTTTCAGGCCGAGGCCTACATCCTGACCAAGGAGGAGGGCGGTCGGCACACGCCGTTTTTCACCAACTACCGGCCGCAATTTTATTTCCGGACCACGGACGTGACCGGCACCGTTAAGCTGAAGGAAGGCACGGAGATGGTGATGCCGGGGGACAACATCCAGATGGAGGTTGAGCTGATCACCCCCATCGCGATGGACGAGGGCCTCCGCTTCGCCATCCGCGAAGGCGGCCGAACCGTCGGCGCCGGCGTCGTCGCCAAAATCGTTAAGTAGGTATTAGGCCGCGAGCGGAATCACACCCATGGCAAATGACAATCAAAATATCCGGATCCGCTTGCGGGCCTACGATCATCGCGTGCTCGACCAGTCGACTAGCGAGATCGTCAATACGGCGAAGCGCACCGGCGCGCGTGTGCGCGGGCCGATTCCGCTGCCGACGCGGATCGAAAAATTCACGGTGCTGCGCTCGCCGCACATCGACAAGAAATCGCGCGAGCAATTCGAAATCCGCACGCACAAGCGCGTGCTCGACATTGTCGATCCGACGCCGCAAACGGTGGACGCGCTGATGAAGCTCGATCTCGCCGCCGGCGTCGATGTCGAGATCAAGCTCTAGGATGCGGTGATGCGCACCGGTCTCATCGCCAAGAAAATCGGCATGACGCGCGTGTTCGCCGATAACGGCAATCACGTGCCGGTCACCGTGCTGGAAGTCGACCAAGTGCAGGTCGTCGCCGTTTGCACCGCGGAGAAGGACGGCTACACGGCGGTCCAGCTCGGCACCGGGAAGGCGAAAGTCAAGAATGTCAGCCAACCGATGCGTGGGCATTTCGCGAAGTCGAAGCTGGAGCCGAAAAAGAAGCTCGTCGAGTTCCGCGTCTCGCCGGATGCCTTACTCGAGGTCGGCGCGGAGATCACGGCGGCTCATTTCCTGCCGGGCCAGTTTGTCGATGTCGTCGGCACTACGAAAGGGCGCGGCTTTTCCGGCGTCATCCGGCGCCATCATTTCGGCGGCCTACGTGCGACCCATGGCGTCTCGATTTCGCATCGCAGCCCCGGCTCGACCGGTCAGCGCCAGGATCCCGGCAAAGTGTTCCGCGGCAAGAAGATGCCCGGCCATCTTGGTGACGTTCGTGTTACCACGCAGAATCTGAAGATTGTGAGCACGGATGCCGACAAAGGGCTCATCATGGTCGAGGGGGCGGTGCCTGGCGCCGACGGCGGCTACGTGCTCATCAAGGACGCGTCGAAGCGGCCGGCGCCGAAGGATTTGCCGTTCCCGGCCGCGCTTCGCGCCGCGCCCGCCGCAGGAGCCGCGTCATGAAGCTCGCGGTCACCAGTCTCGATAGCAAGGGCGCCGGCGAGATCGAGCTTGCCGACGAGATTTTCGGCCTGCCGGTGCGCAAGGACATTCTGGCGCGAATGGTCAATTACCAATTGGCCAAGCGCCGCGCCGGCACGCATCAGGCGAAGCAGATCGGCGACGTCCAGGGCACGACCAAAAAGCCGTGGAAGCAGAAGGGCACCGGCCGCGCCCGCCAGGGCAGCCTGCGCTCGGCACAATTCCGCGGCGGCGGCATCATTTTCGGGCCGGTGGTGCGCGATCATGCGCACGACCTGCAAAAAAAGGTGCGGCGGCTCGCCTTGAAGACGGCGCTGTCGGCCAAGCGGGCCGAGGGTAGGCTGGTCGTGCTCGACGCGGCCAAGGTCGGCGAAGCGAAGACCAAGGCGCTGTCGGCACAGTTCAAGAAGCTCGGCTGGGAGTCGGTGCTGATCATTGACGGGCCGGAGCTCGACGCGAATTTCGCCCGCGCGGCGCGCAACCTGCCGAAGGTCGACGTGCTGCCGCAACAGGGGGCCAACGTTTACGACATCCTGCGCCGCGACACCCTGGTGTTGACGCGCAGCGCAATCGAGCATTTGGAGGCGCGCCTCAAATGAGCCGGTTCCGCTTGATTCCGCGCGCCACGCCCGCAATTTCGCGCAGCGCGATGTACGACATTGTTCGGACGCCCGTCATCACCGAAAAGGCGACGATGGGCTCGGAGCACAATCAGGTGACGTTCCGCGTGCCGCTCGATGCCGACAAGCGCGCGGTTAAGGTCGCCGTCGAGGCCCTGTTCAAGGTCAAGGTTTCGGCGGTCAACACGGTGCGCGTTAAAGGCAAACGCAAAATGACCCGCGGCCGCAAGGGGCGACGTTCCGATTACAAGAAGGCGATCGTCACCCTGGCCGAGGGCTCGAAGATCGACGTGACGGCGGGAGTCTGAGATGGCGCTGAAGAGTTACAACCCCGTCACGCCCGGCCAGCGCCAGCTGATTCTGGTCGACCGCAGCGAGTTGTGGAAAGGCGGTCCGATGCGCGCGCTGACCGAGGGGTCGAAATCGTCCGGCGGCCGCAATAATACGGGCCGCATCACCTCGCGCTATCGCGGCGGCGGGCACAAGCAGCGCTATCGCATCGTCGATTTCAAGCGCACCAAGACGGTGCCGGCCACGGTCGAACGGCTCGAATATGATCCGAACCGCACCGCATTCATCGCACTGATCAAGTACGATGACGGCGAGCTGTCCTACATTCTGGCGCCGCAGCGTCTGGCGGCGGGCGACAAGGTTGTGTCGGGCCAGCGCGTCGACGTGAAGCCGGGTAATGCCATGCCGATCAGCGGCATCCCGCTCGGCACCATCATCCACAATGTCGAGCTGAAGCCCGGTAAAGGTGGACAGCTCGCCCGTTCCGCCGGCACCTACGTGCAGCTGGTCGGGCGGGACGCCGGCAACGCGCTGTTGCGTCTCGCGTCGGGCGAAGTGCGCATGGTTTCGGCCGAATGCCGCGCCACGATCGGCGCCGTCTCCAATCCCGACGAGCAAAACGTTTCGATTGGCAAGGCCGGTCGCAATCGCTGGAAGGGCTGGCGCGGCCATGTCCGCGGCGAGGCGATGAATCCTGTCGATCACCCGCTCGGCGGCCGTACCAAGGGCGGACGTCATCCGGTTTCGCCGTGGGGTCAGAACGCCAAGGGCTTGAAGACGCGGCACAACAAATCGACGGACCGCATGATCGTGCGGCGCCGGCGGTTTAAATAACGGAGGGCGCTGGTGACACGCTCGGTTTGGAAGGGTCCGTTCGTCGACGGCTATCTCCTCAGAAAAGCGGAGAAGGCACGCGGCTCGGGCCGGAACGAAATCATCAAGACTTGGTCGCGGCGCTCGACCATCTTCCCGCAATTCGTGGGCCTGACGTTCGGGGTCTATAACGGCAACAAATTCGTGCCGGTTTTGGTGACTGAGCACATGATCGGCCACAAGTTCGGCGAGTTCGCCCCGACCCGGATCTTCCGCGGCCATACCGCTGCGGACAAAAAGGCGAAGCGTGTGGACGCGCCGGCATGAGCAAGAAGGCCAATCCGCGCCGCGTGGGCGAAACCGAGGCGAAGGCTTATGCCCGCGCCATCAAGACCAGCGCGCGCAAGCTCAATCTCGTCGCGCAGGCGATCCGCGGCAAGACCGCGAACGCGGCGCTCGCCGAGCTCGATTTCTCGAAGCGCCGCATTGCGCGCGACGTTAAAAAGGTGCTGCAAGCCGCAATCGCCAACGCCGAGAACAATCATCAGCTCGACGTCGACCGACTCGTGGTCAAAGAAGCGAGCGTCGGTCGTGCCTTCGTGCTGAAGCGTTTTCATGCGCGCGGTCGCGGCCGCGCGTCCCGCGTAGAAAAATCGTACGCCAATCTCACCGTTGTCGTCCGCGAGCAGGATGCGGCGGTGAAGCAGGAGCAGGCTTGATGGGGCAGAAAGTCAATCCGGTCGGGCTACGGCTCGGCATCAACCGCACCTGGGATTCCCGATGGTTCGCCCGCAAGGACTACGGCAACCTGCTGCACGAAGACATCAAGCTGCGCAAGTTCCTCACCGACCGGCTGCAACAGGCGGGCGTGAGCCGTATCGTCGTCGAGCGTGCCGCGAAGAAGGCGCGCATCACCATCCACTCGGCCCGGCCCGGCGTCGTCATCGGCAAGAAAGGCGCCGATATCGAGAAGCTGCGCTCGGACATTGCCAAGCTGACCTCGAGCGAGGTGAGTCTCAACATCGTTGAAATTCGCAAGCCTGAGATCGACGCCAAGCTGATCGCCGACGGGATCGCGCAGCAGCTGGAGCGGCGCGTAGCGTTCCGTCGCGCCATGAAGCGCGCGGTGCAATCTGCTATGCGGCTGGGCGCGCTCGGCATCCGCATCAATTGCTCCGGCCGCCTCGGCGGTGCCGAAATCGCGCGTATGGAATGGTACCGCGAGGGCCGCGTGCCGCTGCATACGCTGCGTGCGGATGTCGATTTCGGCTATGGCACCGCCAAGACCACGTACGGCACTTGCGGCGTCAAGGTCTGGGTGTTCAAGGGCGAAGTAATGGCGCACGACCCGATGGCGCAGGACAAGCGCATTGCCGAACAGCAACAGGCCCGGGCGTAGCAAGAGGCACAACGAAAAATGTTACAACCGGCACGCACCAAATACCGCAAGGCGCATAAGGGCCGTATTCACGGCGCCGCCAAGGGCGGCTTTGCCCTGAATTTCGGCGCGTACGGCCTCAAAGCGACAGAACCCGGTCGCATCACCGCGCGCCAGATCGAAGCATCGCGCCGCGCAATCACCCGCCATATCCGGCGTATCGGCCGGGTGTGGATTCGTGTGTTTCCCGACGTTCCGGTCTCCGTGAAGCCGGCCGAGGTCCGCATGGGCAGCGGCAAGGGTACGCCCGAATTTTGGGTCGCGCGGATAAAGCCGGGCCGCATTCTGTTCGAGCTCGACGGTGTGCCGGCCGCGCTGGCGCAAGAGGCATTTTCGCTCGCGGCCGCGAAGCTGCCGATCGCGACCAAGGTCGTGACGCGC
>JASHUX010000107.1 GCA_030039775.1 Alphaproteobacteria bacterium
AGATGATAGATCGGCCCGCCTTGGCCATAGAGCGCGCCGCCGCCGCGGTATTGCCACGCGCCGGTGACGGCCGGCAGGCACGAGACGGCATAGAGCTGCGCGCTGCCATTGCGCGAGCGCGAAAAGCCATAGCCGACGCGGATGAAGCTGCGCTTGGTACTTCCGTAAAGTCGTGCAAATTCCTCGATCTGCGCGACGGGAAGGCCCGTGATCGCCGCGGCCCATTCCGGCGTGCGGCTTTGAAGATGCGACTCGAGTTCCGCCGGCGCGTCGGTGTGCTTGGCAAGATAGGCGCGATCGGCATAGCCGTCGCGGAACAGCACATGCATCACCGCGCAAGCGAGCGCGCCGTCGGTGCCCGGCCGCACGGCGAGGAATAGATCGGCTTGTTCCGCGGTGCCGGTGCGGTAAGTGTCGATCACCATAAGCTTCGCGCCGCGCTCGTGCCGCGCTCGCGCGATGTAGTGCATCACGTTGATCTGGGTGTTGACGGGGTTGCCGCCCCACACCACCACGAGATCGCTGTCGGGAATCTCGCGGGCATCGACGCCGCGCTTGGCGCCGGTGCCGGCGGCCCATCCCGTGTCGCTAAGGCGGGTACAGATGGTGGCGTCTTGGCCCGAATAACGCATCGCGTGCCGGAGCCGATGAATGCCATCGCGTTGCACCAGCCCCATGGTGCCGGCGTAGTAATAGGGCCACACCGTCTCGCTGCCGTAGCGCAGCGCGGCTTGTACAAAATTTTCAGCGATCGCGTCGAGCGCCGCCTCCCACGAGATCGGCGCGAAGGCGGCGCGGCCGACGCCTTTGTCGCCGACACGGCGCATCGGCTGAGCCAGCCGATCGGGATGATGCTGCCGCTCGGCGTAGCGCGCGACCTTGGCGCACACCACGCCCGCCGTGTAGCCGTGGTCACGGGCACCGCGGATGCGGCCGATGGTGCGCACGTCGATCCGTTCCACCTCGAGCGCGCAGGTGCTGGGACAATCGTGCGGGCAGACCGAGGGGACGATGTCGAGCGGCATTTGGATCAGCGCTCGCGGCGCAAGACTTCCACGGCGCCGGCATTATCGGCGATATAGGCTTCGCTCGCCATGCCCACGAAAAGGCCGTGCTCGACGACGCCGACCGTGGCGTCGAGCTCTTCGGCCAGCCCCTCGGCGTCGTCGATCGGCGCGAAGCCGCCGCAATCGTAGATGATGTTGCCGCCGTCGCTGACGAAGACCGCGCCCTGCGCGTCGCGGCGCAGCGCCGGTTTGCCGCCAAGCTCGGCGAGACGCCGCGCCGTCACCTCATGCCCATAGCTCACGACCTCGACGGGCACCGCCGCGATCGCGCCGAGCTGTTTCACCTTCTTGCCGGCGTCGGCGATGATAACGAAGCGTTGCGCGACGCCGGCGACGATCTTCTCCCTCAGCAAGGCGCCGCCCAATCCTTTGATCAACGCCAACGTGCCGAGCTCGACCTCGTCGGCGCCGTCGATCGCGAGATCGACTCGCACCTCGGCGGTGAGGTCGAGCAGCGGAATGCCGAGCCGCACCGCCTCCGCGGCGGTGCGATACGACGTCGGCACGCCGCGGAGGCGAAGCCTCTCGTCGCGCATGCGGCGCGTCAGCGCGGCGAGCAAGAACATAACCGTCGTGCCGCTGCCCAGCCCCAACACCATGCCGTCCTCGACCAGCGCCGCGGCGGCTTCGGCGGCGGCTTTCTTGGCGGCGTCTTGGAGTTTTCCAGTCATCTCGGTTTCAGTCTCTACTGACATACCACATCGTCGCGCTGACGAAAGCAGGGGCCCAGCGGACTCGGGAATTTCGAACCACCAAGGCACAAAGACACAAGTCCTCTAGCTTCTTGGCGCGTCTTGGTGGTTCAATATTCCAAACTGAGTCGGGGATGGCCCGCCTAAAGCGAGCCACGACGATCTTTATTCGGAATCGCGCCACAAGGCGGCGCCGCCTTCGATGCCCGCGTCGTTCGACACGAGTGTAATGGTATCGGGCAAGCCGCCCTCGATATGCGCCGAATTGCCGCCGCCGATGAATAGGTGATCGTAAAACAACAGTGCATAAAGAATGCCGATGGTCTTGCGCACGCGCTTGTTCCAGCGCTTCTTGCCAATCTTTTTCAGGGCCTTGTCGCCGACATAGTCGTTGTAGGTCTTCTTTTTGTGGATCGGGTGGTGCGCCAATTCGAGATGGGGCGCTAGTTTTCCATCGAGGAACAACGCGGTGCCCGCCCCCGTCCCGAGCGTCAGCACCAGTTCGAGGCCCCGCCCCTTGATAACGTAAAGGCCCTGCATCTCGGCGTCGTTGATCAGTTTCGCCGGGTGCCCGCCGAGCCGCTTCGCCAACTCGGCCGCAAGCGGGAAGCCCGCCCATGCCGCCATGTCGTAATGCGGCGCGGTCAAGACCTTGCCGTCGCGGACCACGCCGGGAAAGCCGATGGAAATGCGATCGTAACCCTTTAGGGGCGCCACCAGATCGACCAGCGCGCGCAGCATTACGTCGGGCGTGTTGGGATAGGGCGTCGGGACGTGAACCTTGTCGGCGAGCAGCTTGCCCTTGGTATCGACGACGCCGGCCTTGAGATGCGTGCCGCCGATATCGACGCCGAGAATACGGGAGGCGCTACCGCCTCTGCTCACTTGTGATAGAGCGGTTCCGCTGCTTCGCGGTCGAGAAACCATATCACCTCGCCTTCCGACTTGACCCGAGCCGCCGGTAATTTTTGGTCGCCGCCGATGGCGCCCATCGCCGCGCGCTGCTTCTCGATACCCGTAACCAGAAACGCGGCGTGGCGGCAGTTCGAGAGCGCGGGCAAGGTCAGCGTAATGCGCGGCAACGGCTGACCGGTCACCGGAGCGGCCCAGCGCTGCTGCTCGTCGAGCAGCGGCGATTCCGGAAACAGCGAGGCGGTATGACCGTCCGCGCCCAATCCCAGCAATACGACATCGAACATGGGCCGGGTCGGATTGTCGCCGTCGCCTGCCCGAATTTCACGCAGTAGCACGTCGTAGCGGCCTGCTGCTTCTTCGGGCGTTCCGCTATCGGTCGGGATCGGATGGACGCGGGCGCGGGGCACCGGCGCGTCGAGCAGGAGCGCGGTCAACGCCATGCCGAAATTGCTTGCGGGATCGTTATGGGGCACGAAACGCTCGTCCCCCCAAAAGACTTGAAGCCGCCGCCACGGAATGCGCTCGACATAGGGCCGGCGCCCGAGATGCTCGTAGAGCAGCCGCGGCGTGTTGCCGCCCGACAGAACCAGGCGGAAGTCGCCGTGGCTCTCTTGCATCTGCTTCACCAGCCAATCGGCGACGCCAACCGCATGCCGCTCCGCGGTGCGAAAAATCTCGATCCGGCTGCTCATGGGCTATTCACCGGGCGGAACGGCACGCTCAAGAATGATCGTCGTCCCTGCGAAAGCAGGGACCCAGGGCAAACGACGTGAGTCGATCCTGGATTCCCGCATTTGCGGGAATGACGATTGGGTGCGGTGAACGGATAGGCATGGTTCTATGCGCCGATCTTGCGCCAGGCGCGGCCGTCGCGCCGCAACATCGCGTCGGCTTCGTCGGGACCGGCGCTGCCGGCCGCGTAATCGGGAAAGCCGGGCTTCTTGGTCGCGACCCAGGCGTCGATCACCGGCTGCACCACGCGCCACGCGGCCTCGACCTGGTCGGCGCGCTGGAACAGTGTAGCGTCGCCGGTGAGGCAATCGTAGATCAGCGTCTCGTAACCGACCGCCGGCGCCTGCCGGAACCAATCGGCGTAGTTGAAGCTCAGCGCCACATTCTCCAACGTCATGTACGGCCCGGGCACTTTAGCATTGAACCGCAGGCGGATGCCCTCGTTGGGCTGAATCTCCAGAACCAGCCAGTTGTCCCCGATGCGATCGACCGGCGTGTCACGGAACAGCGCGTAGGGCGGCTCCTTGAAACAGATTGCGACCTCGGTATACCGGTGCGCCAGCCGCTTGCCGGTGCGGAGATAGAACGGCACGCCGGCCCAGCGCCAATTATCGATGGTAGTGCGCAGGGCCGCGAATGTTTCCGTGTTGCTGTCGGGCGCGACACCCGGTTCCTGGCGATAGCCGGGCAATGTCTTGCCGTCGATCTGTCCTGGGCCGTACTGGCCCCGCACTGCATCCCGCGGCGACAAGGTCCGCACCGCGGCGAACAGCTCCGCGCGCTTGTCGCGCACCGCGTCGGCGTCGAAGGAGACCGGCGGCTCCATCGCCGTCATGGCAAGAATTTGGAACAGATGGTTCGGCACCATGTCGCGCAGCGCGCCGGTCGGCTCGTAAAAGCGCGCGCGGGTCTCGACGCCGACCGTCTCGGTAACGGTGATCTGGACATGGTCGATGCGGTCGCGGTTCCAAATCGGCTCGAACAAACCGTTGCCGAAGCGCAGCGCCATGATGTTCTGCACGGTCTCTTTGCCGAGGAAATGGTCGATCCGATAGATCTGATCCTCGTGCAACGTCTTCAGCACCTGGGTATTGAGCGCGATCGCCGAGGCATAGTCGTGGCCGAACGGCTTTTCGATAATGACGCGGCGCCAGGCATCGCCCCGCTCGACCACCAGATCGGCAGCGCCGAGCCGATCGACGATGGCGCCGAAGAAGCGCTCCGCCACCGCGAGATAGAACAGCACGCGGCCGCCAAGTTGCTGGGCCCTGTCGATCTCGGCGAGCTTCGCCCCGAGACGCTTGTAGGAATCCGTTTCCAGGAAATCGCCGGTGACGTACGTCATCATGCCGGCAAGCCGATTCCACGCCTGTTCGTCGATGGCGGCGGGATGGAATTCGCCGCCCTTCTGCTTCACCGCGTCCTCGACGAAATTGTGGAGCCCGTTGCGCCAATCGTCGGTCGTGCGATCGTTGTGATCGACGCCGATCACGGCAAACCGCTCCGGCAAGAGTCCCACTTTGAGAAGATTGTAGAGGGCGGGCACGACGAGGCGCTTGGTCAGGTCGCCGCCCGCGCCGAAAATCACCAAGGCGCATGACGGCGCCCGTTTCGCTGTCGGATGTGCGACGTCGTGCGTTCCCTGCACGCTCATTTCTTGGTGCCGGGTTCGACGTGGCCGCCGAAGCCGTGCCGCATCGCCGACAACAGCTTGTCCGCCATGCTGTGCTCGACGCGGGAGCGGAACCGCGCGTAGAGCGACGCCGACAAGACGTTGACCGGCACCGCTTCCTCGATCGCGGCCTCGATGGTCCAGCGGCCTTCGCCCGAATCCGCGACGTCACCCTGATACTCGGACAGTTGCGGGCTGGCCGCGAGCGCGCTCGAGGTCAGGTCGAGCAGCCAGGAGGAAATGACACTGCCGCGCCGCCAGACTTCGGCGATGTCGGGGAGGTCCAAGGTAAAGCGTTCGTCCTCGGGCAATTCCTCCGACATCTTGTTGTGCAGGATATCGAAGCCCTCGGCGTAGGCCTGCATGATGCCGTATTCGATGCCGTTGTGGATCATCTTGACGAAATGCCCGGCGCCCGCCGGCCCCGCGTGGAGATAGCCGCGCTCGACGCGCGGATCGCGGCCGTCGCGGCCCGGCGTCTTGTCGATCGTGCCGACGCCCGGCGCCAGCGCCAGAAAAATGGGATCGAGCCGTGTCACGACATCCTTGTCGCCGCCGATCATCATGCAGTAGCCGCGCTCGAGCCCCCACACACCGCCGGACGTGCCGCAATCGACATAGTTGATCCCTTGCGGCGCCAGCGCGCGGGCGCGGCGGATGTCGTCGCGATAGAAGGTATTACCGCCGTCGATGATCGTGTCGCCTTTCTGCAGCAGCGTCGACAATTCGTGGATCGTATCTTCGGTGATCTTTCCCGCGGGCAGCATCACCCACACCGCCCGCGGCGCCTTCAGCTTTTTCACCATGTCCGCCAAGCCCGACGACGGCGTCGCGCGTTCCTTCGCCAGCGCGTCGATCGCCTTGGCATTGGCGTCGAAAACCACGACTTCGTGCCCGTGCTGAATGAGACGGCGGGTGATATTGCCGCCCATGCGGCCCAATCCCACGATAGCGAGCTGCATCGGTCCTACCTCACTTGTTCAACGCATCCGTCATGGCGCGAACCAACGCGGCGAGGCCGGCCCCGTCGTTCGACAAATGAACGCGCAACGCGCGCCGCTTGCGCTCGTTCAGCACGGCGAGATCGCCCTGCGCCTGTGCCAATTCGACGACTCCGAACGAATATTTCTTATCCGGCACCGGAAGGTCGTGCGCCGGATCGTGCGTGATCTGCACGAACACGCCGGAATTCGGCCCGCCTTTGTAGGCCTGCCCGGTCGAATGCTGGAACCGCGGCCCAAAGCCGAGGCATGTCGCGCATTTGGTTGCATGCCGCAACACGGGCCGCAACCCGTCCAGCAATTGGCTGTGCGCTTCGTTGCGCTCGATATAGGCGAGCATTGCGATGTAATCGCCGGCGCCAGCACGAGAGAGATGCGCGCGCAAGATGTCGGTGAGGGATTTCCCCTGCCCCAGCGCCTGGCGATTGTCGGCGTCGGCGAATACGGCGATGCCGTCCGCTGCGAAAAACGGCTCGTCCTTCGGCAACGCGCCGGTCTTTTCGTAGGCGTCGGTCAGGGCGCGCGTCTTGACCTTGCTGGCCTCGACATCGGGCTGATCGAACGGGTCGATGCCGATGACCGCGCCGGCCACCGCCGTCGCCATTTCCGCCAAAAAGAAAATCTGACCGAGCTGGATCATGTCGTCGAGCTCGATCCGCACCACCGGATGACCGGCCAGCGCCAGCAGGTCGAGCGCCTCCGACTGTTCCTCGTCGTCGTCGCTCGACAGTGCAGCATAGAGGAAGACGCGATCTTTGCCATAGTCGGCGGCGGCGCCGATGGTTTCGCCGTCGACGGGGATAAGGCCCTTGCCCTGCTTGCCGGTGGATTCCGCGAACAATTGCTCCAGCCACGAGCCCAGCGTGGCGAGACGCGGCGACGCCAGCATCGTGACCTTGTCGCGTCCGAATTGCCGAGCCAGAACGCCAAGCGTCAGGCCAAGACGCAGACCGGGATTGTCGTCCTCGCGCGCGCAGGCGCGCACCATGGCATCGGTCGCATCGAGCAGCCCCGCGACGTCGAGGCCGATCGCGGCCGCCGGCACCAGACCGAATTTCGACAGCACCGAATACCGACCGCCGATCGCGGGATCACCAAAGAACACATGCGCGAACCCGCGCTCACGGGTTTCCTTCTCCATCGCCGAGCCGGGATCGGTGACGGCCGCGAATTGCCCGCCGGCGCGGCCCGCGGCATCGAAAAAATAATCCTTGAGGATGTTGGGCTCGAGCGTGGTGCCGGATTTGGACGAGACGACGAACAAGGTGTGCCGGATGTCGATGTGATGACGGATCGTCTCGATCTGACCAGGATCGGTCGAATCCAGCATGTGAAAGCGCGGCCATCCGTCGCGGCGTCCGAAGCTGTGCGCGATCACGTCGGGTCCGAGGCTGGACCCGCCCATGCCGATCAACACCACGTCGGTGCAATTTTTTGCCTGGCGCGCCAACGGCTCGAGAGCTGCGACATCCGCGCGCTCGCGCGCGGCGATGTCGAGCCAGCCGAGCCACCGATCCTCGTCGGCGCCGGTCCATAGCGTCTTGTCCCGCGCCCACAATCGCCGGACATTGCCGCGCGCCGTCCACTCCTTCGTTGCCGCCGCGAGTGCATCCTGCTCCGCGGCCCCGAGCGATTCGGACAGGCGCGCAATCCCGATCATCGGAAAACCTCTGCCCTATGTAGCGAACAAACGCCGCATATTAAACGTTCCGCAGTGTAACCGGCGGCTCGTGCCAGAAACGTGTCACGCACGCCGCAACCGCGGCGAGCACGATCCACACCAGCACGACGCAGCCGAACCACCCGCCGCCGCGCCAGGCCAGACCGCCGATCGCCGCGCCGGCGGTGCCGCCGAGATAATACGACGTGACGTAGAGACCGACCGCGGACGAGCGCGCCTGCGTCGCGGTAAAGGCCACGTAGCCCGTCGAGACGGCTTGACAGATGAAGCCGCTGCACGCGCACACGACCAGGCCGATGAAAATGATCGCGACGTTCGGCACGAGCATCAGCGCCGATCCCGCCGCCCAGGTCGCGAGCACGCCCAGAACCAGCCCGCGCCGGCCGAACGCGGCCACCAGTCGCCCCGTCAGCGGCGTCGTGAAAATGCCGAACACATAGGAAACGAACAGCGAGCCGAGCCAGCCCGATGACAAGTCGAACGGCGGCGCCGCGAGATGGAAATTGACGTAGGTAAACAGCACCACGAAACAGAACAGCACGCCGAAACCCGCGCCGAACGTCGCGACCAGCCGCGGATCGCGGAAATGGCGCGCCATCATCGACAGCGAATGCAGCAAACCCTCGGCGCGGATGAAATGCTGCTCCTTGGGCAGGGTCGTCGCGACGGCCGCCGCGCAGAGCAAGCCGATCGCCGCCATCGCGAAAAAGGCGACCCGCCAGCCCTCGAAATCGCCGATCCAGCCAGTGAGAAAGCGGCTCAGGAACCCCCCCAAGACGCTGCCGGTGGTGTAGATCGCGGTGACGGCGGCTACGTTCTCGCGCGGAAATTCATCGCCGACATAAGCGACGGCGACCGCAAATACTGG
This sequence comes from Alphaproteobacteria bacterium, assembly GCA_030039775.1. Lineage (GTDB taxonomy): Bacteria > Pseudomonadota > Alphaproteobacteria > ATCC43930 > CGMCC-115725 > JAATGI01. Next base: position 8,629 of record JASHUX010000107.1, read on the forward strand.
CGGCAGCAAGAGGCCCTGAACGAAGCGCAGCGCCACGATCTGGTCAAGGCTTTGCGCGGCGCCGATCAGGGCCGTCGGCACCACCAGCAGGAACAGCGCCGTGATGACGATGCGGCGGCGACCCAATATCTCCGCGACGACGCCGACGAACGGCGCCATCAGCGTCACCGCGAGCGTCGTGGCGCTGACAGTGACGCTGACTTGCGCTTCCGTGGCGCGGAAATAGTCGCCCAGCGTCGGCAACAGCGCCTGGATCGACCAAAGCTGCAGGAAAGCGGCCAGCCCGACGACGAAGACGCCGAGCCGCCGCTGGTCAGAGAAAATAGCGGCGGCCTTAGCGCAGCGAACTGTTGAACTTGTCGAGCGCTTCCGAGCCAGGCACTAGCGCCGCGTCGTCGAGCAGGTTGAGCGGCATCTCGACCGTGTTCAGATGCGCATGCAGGTCGATCGCCTCGGGATCGAGATAGAGCAAGCCCGTCACCACCTCGCCGGCCTTTTCCCGCTCGCCGATATAGCGCATGGCCGCGGAGCGGTCGTGAAGATCGTACTCGTCGTCGAGCTTGCGCAGATTGATCACCGAGCCGTCGTGCTGGATCACGGGCTCGACCGTGCCGGGCGCGTACTCCGCCGTGATCGGCTCGCGCAGCACCATGAAATCGAGGCTGTTCACGGTCTCGTTGTGCTCGCGGACATACTCATAGCTCTTGGTTGAGCCGGGATGGTTGTTGAACGCGACGCACGGGCTGATGACGTCGAGGAAAGCGGCGCCGTTGTGCTCTATCGCGGCCTTGATGAGCGGCACGAGCTGCGCCTTGTCGCCGGAGAAGCCGCGCGCAACGAAGCTGGCGCCGAGCAGGATCGCCATCGACGCCAGGTCGATCGGCTCGTCGGTGTTGGCGACGCCGCGCTTGCTCTGCGAGCCCTTGTCGGCGGTCGCCGAGAACTGACCCTTGGTCAGGCCGTACACGCCGTTGTTCTCGACGATATAGACCATGTTGACGCCGCGCCGGATCGAATGCGCGAACTGGCCGAGGCCGATCGAGGCGCTGTCGCCGTCGCCGGAAACGCCGAAATAAATTAGGTCACGGTTGGCGAGATTGGCACCGGTCAGCACCGAGGGCATGCGCCCGTGCACGCTGTTGAAGCCGTGGCTCTGGCCGAGGAAATAGGTCGGGGTCTTGGAAGAGCAGCCGATGCCCGACAGTTTCGCGACCCGGTGCGGCGCCAGATTGAGCTCGAAGCACGCCTCGATGATCGCGGCCGAGATCGAATCGTGACCGCAGCCCGCGCATAGTGTCGACACCGCGCCCTCGTAATCGCGATGCGTGAAGCCGAGCGTGTTGGTTGCGAGCTTCGGATGGTGGAACTTCGGCTTGGCGATATAGGTCATGGCGCGGGCGCCTTCTTGCGGAACGGCTTGACGTTGGGCGCGATCAGCTTTTCCGAGATCGCATCGACGATGAACCGCGCCGTGATCGGCGTGCCGTCGTAATTCAGCACCGGGATCAACCGCGCCGGATCGATGCCGCCTTCGTTGACGATAAGCGTGCGGAGCTGCGCGTCACGGTTCTGCTCGACCACGAAAATCTGGTCGTGGCGCGCGATGAATTCGTAGACGCCATCCGCGAAGGGGAAGCCCCTCAGGCGCAGCGCGTCGACCGTGATGCCTTCTTCGGCAAAATGGTCGAGCGCCTCGTCCATCGCCGGGGCGGTCGAGCCAAAATAAATGACGCCAGCGTTCGCCGGCTCTGCGCCTTCGCGCAATTCCGGCGCCGGCACCAGCGTCTTGGCGGTATTAAATTTCTTCAACAGCCGGTCCATGTTGTCGACATAGAGCGGACCTTCCTCGCTGTATTTGGCGTAGCGGTCCTTGGTGGTGCCGCGCGTGAAGAAGGCGCCGCGCTTCGGGTGCGTGCCGGGCAGCGTGCGATAGGGAATGCCGTCGCCGTCGACATCGAGATAACGGCCGAAATTCTCGCCCGCCTCGAGCCGTTCCGCCGTCATCAGCTTGCCGCGATCCATGCGGCGCGCATCGTCCCATTTGAGCGGCGGCACCAGCGATTCGTTCATGCCGATATCGAGATCGAGCATGACGAAAATCGGCGTCTGCAGCCGGTCGGCAAGATCGAAGGACAAGGCGCCCATCTCGAACGCTTCTTTCGGATCGGCGGGGAACAGCATGACGTGCTTGGTGTCGCCGTGGCTGGCATAGGCGCATGACAGGAGATCGGCCTGCTGCGTGCGCGTCGGCATGCCGGTCGACGGCCCGCCGCGCTGCACGTCGAACAACACCGCGGGGATTTCGGCGAAATACGCCAATCCCAGAAATTCGGTCATCAGCGAAACGCCGGGACCGGCGGTGCAAGTGAAGGCGCGCGCCCCGTTCCATGCGGCGCCAATGACGATGCCGATGGAAGCGAGTTCGTCCTCCCCCTGCACAATCGCATAGCGCGCCTTCCCTGTGTCGGGATCGGTGCGGTAGCGCCGGCAATATCGCTGAAACGCCTCTGCCAGCGACGTTGAAGGGGTGATCGGATACCAAGCCGCGACCGTGGCGCCACCGTAGACGGCGCCGAGCGCCGCAGCGCTGTTGCCGTCGA
>JASHUX010000108.1 GCA_030039775.1 Alphaproteobacteria bacterium
CGGCTCGATATCCGAAATCTAACGGCGCTCGACGACGCCGGTCAGACCGCGGTGAACGGCGTATCGCTCGCGGTGCGCGCGGGGGAGATCGTCGGCATCGCCGGCGTTTCCGGCAACGGTCAGCGCCAGCTCGTTGAGGTGCTCGCCGGTCAACGCGACGCGGAAGCGGGGACGGTTGCTATCGCCGGCGAGCTCTGGCACGCGCGGCGCGACGAGATGCGCCGGCACAAATTCTCGCTGTTGCCGGAAGAACCACTCCGGAACGGATGCGTCATGCGGATGAGCGTCGCCGAGAATCTCGTGTTCCGCAAATTCGATGAAGCACCGTTCGCGGGTGGCGGATTTTGGTTGAACAAGGGGGAATTTCGCGCCGAGGCGACGCGCAAGATCGCACGCTACGGGATAAAGACCCGTTCGACGGATACAAAGATCGGCGAGCTCTCAGGCGGCAACGTGCAGCGCGCGGTTCTGGCCCGCGAGCTCAGCGAGGGGGTTGAAGTACTGATCGCGGCCGATCCCTGCTTCGGGCTCGATTTCGCCGCGGTGGCGCAAATCCGCGCCGAGATCATGGCGGCGCGCAACAAAGGCGCGGCGGTGCTTCTGGTGTCGAGCGATCTAGACGAGATCATGGAGCTTTCCGACCGCATCGTCGTGATATTCCACGGCGCTTTGGTTTATGAGGCGCCGGCAGCGACCGCCGACCTCACGGCCGTCGGCCGACACATGGCGGGACATTGACCATGGCGACCGTCGCGGCTGCTCGGCCTTACCCCTACGACGTTCCACCGCAACAAACGGCATTGCTGCTCATCGATATGCAGCGCGATTTCATCGAACCGGGCGGTTTCGGTTCGACCCTAGGCAACGACGTCGCCCGCCTCGCCGCCATCATCCCCGATACGGCACGGCTGCTTGCCGGCTTTCGCCGCGCGGGGCTTGCCATCTGTCACACCAAGGAGGCGCATCGCGCGGACCTGTCCGACTGTCCGCCGGCCAAGCGGCAACGCGGCACTGCCGCACTCCGCATTGGCGATGCCGGTCCGATGGGGCGCATCCTGATCGCCGGCGAGCCGGGCAACGATCTGGTGCCGGCACTGCAGGCCAAGCGCGGCGAAATCGTAATCGAGAAGCCGGGCAAGGGCGCGTTCTATGCCACGCCGCTCGATGCGGTTTTGCGCGAGCGGGGGATTACGCATCTCGTTATCGGGGGCGTTACCACCGAGGTCTGCGTTCAGACGACGATGCGCGAGGCGAACGATCGCGGCTATGAATGCTTGCTTGTCGAAGATGCGACCGAAAGCTATTTCCCCGCTTTCAAACAGGCGACGCTGGAGATGGTGCGGGCGCAAGGCGGCATTGTCGGCTGGACGGCGACCGTGGATCAGGTTCTGGCGGCGCTGGTCACGCCATGAATGCTCCCATTGTTTTGGCCGATCTGGGCAGCCTCATCTGGGAGCCGTTTCGTGACGGCGTCGACGTATCGTGGCTCTACCGCAACGGCGAACGCGGACCGGCCGCCGCCTATCTCCGCTATGCGCCCGGCGCCCGTGTCCCGCACCATACGCACGCCGGATACGAGCACGTGCTGGTCCTGAAAGGCGCACAGAGAGACCGGAACGGCCTCTATGGCGAAGGCACGCTGGTCGTCAATGCGCCGGGCTCGTCCCACGACGTCGTCAGCGACGACGGTTGTGTCGTATTGGTTATTTGGGAGAGCCCGCCGTTATTTGCGGAGCCTTTCTGACCGTCGGCCCCCGTCCCTACTATACCGCCCAGGTTGGGCGCGGGATGGCGCGGTAGGCCTCGCGCAGCGCCTGCGACCAGCGCTGCCGGATCATCGCGAAATATTCGTCTTCTTCGGTGATGCGGCGGCGCAGCTCGACCTTGTAGGCGTCCCGGCGATACACCAGGAGGTCGATCGGCAGGCCGACCGTAAGGTTGGAACGGATGGTCGAATCCATCGAAACGAACGCCAGCTTCACGCCGTCGTAGAGCTCGGTCTCATGACGCGCCGCGCGGTCGAGGATGGGCTTCCCGTATTTGTGCTCGCCTATCTGAAGGAACGGCGTGTCCACCGTCGCCTCGATGAAATTACCGGCGGCATAGATTTGGTAGAGCCGATGCTCGCTGCCGCGGATTTGCCCACCAAGCAAGAGCGAGATATCGAACGAGACGTGCTGCGCCTCGAGAGTCGGCGCATCGACGTGATAGACGCGTCGGACCGCTTCGCCGACCAGCTGCGCCGCGCGGAACATGGTGCCGACCGAATAGAGCGTCTCCGGCGCATCGCCTTCCCGTGCGGCAATGCCCTCCTTCAGCATGTTCACGACGCTTTGGCTGGTCGCGAGGTTGCCGGCCGTCATCAGCGTCAGCACCCGCTCGCCGGGCGTCTCGAATACGTGCATCTTCGAGAACACCGCGATGTTGTCGACGCCCGCGTTGGAGCGCGTGTCAGCCAACATTACCAACCCGTCCGCGAGATACAGCCCGACACAATATGTCATGATCTCCCTCGCATCCCCCCGGAAACCGCTCACGACACGATCGCTCCATTATGTGGACCGTCGATGACGGCTTAAAGCGATTCGCGACGCGCGGAAATATATCCTTATTGATCGCCGCCGTGGCGCCGCACTTGCACCTCGACACGGAGGCTCTCCTCCGCCGGGCCCCGGCGCAAGCCCCTGACCGGCGCTGCGGCGCCGTAATCGAGCCCGACCGCAACGCGAATATAGTTCTCGGTCGGGCAGATGCGGTTGGCGGCATCGAAGCCGACCCAACCGAGCCCCGGCACGAACGCCTCGGCCCAGGCATGGCTGGCGTCGTAGGGGCGGTCGTCGGCGCCGGTCCATAAATAGCCGCTGACATAACGCGCCGGAATGTCGAGCAGGCGCGCCGCGGCACAGAATACGTGCGCATGGTCCTGACATACACCGTAGCCCTGCGCGAGCGCGGCGGCGGCTGTCGTCGTACTGTCGGTGGCGCCGGGCCGATAATCGAGCCGTTCGCGCACGCGATGCATCAGCGCGTGAAGGCGTTCGATCCGATCCCGCCTGTCGGTGCCCTCCCGCGCCAGCGCGGCGATCGCGGCATCGGGCATCGTGAGCGGCGTCGCCCGCAAGAAGAACGACGGCGGCAGCGGCTCTACCGTGCCGATCACGATCCCGTCGCCGCGCCGCGTCTCGACTTCGCCGGTGACGGTAATCGCCGCCTCGCGGTGGAGCCGGTCTATGGTTTGGCAATGTACCACATTGCCGAGCCCGTCGACGAAGCGCGGCAGCGAGCGCACGCCGTCGCCCGCGACGCGCCAGTTGAGCACGGTTAGCCCTTCGTACGGCCTCGGCTCAAGCCGAAGGGTCTGGATCGCGTACCGGATCGGCTCGGTATAGCGATAGACGGTGCGGTGCGTGACGGCGAGGCGCATGGCGCGTCAGAGAAGATAAAACCCCGAGATTTCGCGACCAAGATCGACCGAGTTGTCGATGAAGCCGGTGAGGAATTCGTGCAAGCCGGATTGGAATATGTCCTGGATGCGGCCATAGCGCAGCCGCGCGTGCATCGCGCCGGCCAGCCGATGGCATTCGCCGCGCTTGCCGCCATGCGATTCGCTCAATAGCGTCAGGTATTGGCCGATCTGATCGTGGCATGCCATCAGCGAGCGCGGCATCTCCGGCCGCAGCATCAATAGTTCTGCAATGAGCCACGGTTTCAGGCGGTCGTGATAGACCCAGTGATAGGCGCGCAACGCCGAGACTGAGCGCAGGATCGATTGCCACTGATAATAATCGAGCGCGCCGCCGACCCCTTCATGCTGCGGCAGCAGCACGTAATATTTCACGTCGAGGATTCGCGCGGTGTTGTCGGCGCGCTCGATGAACGTGCCAAGGCGCGTGAAATAGAACGCGTCGTTGCGCAACATGGTGCTGGCATAGGCGCCATTGAATAAAAGCGAGCGCTCGCGCACCCAATCGAGAAACCGCAGCAGCCCCTCCGACGAGGCGAGATCGAGCTTGAGGTTGCGCACTTCGAGCCAGGTCTCGTTGAGCGCGTCCCACATGTCGATGGTGAGCGCGGTGCGCACGGCGCGTGCGTTACGCCGCGCCGTCTCGATCGACGACAGGATGCTGGACGGATTGTCCGGGTCGCGCACCAGATAGTCGATCACCGTTTTTTGCTCGGCCTCGGCGTATTTCTCGAAATAGCCGGGCTCGCAGCCTGTGGCGATCAGGGTCGACAGCCATTCGTTGCCACCGCTGCCGAGCGAGCGCGCCACGCTCGCCATGCGATGCCCGACCGAGACGATGCGCGCGACATTCTCCGCGCGCTCCAGATAGCGCGCGAGCCAGTACAATGAATCCGCGGCACGGCTCAGCATCGCTTTAACGTTCGAGCACCCACGTGTCCTTGGTGCCGCCGCCTTGGCTCGAATTGACGACGAGCGAGCCTTCGCGCATCGCGACACGCGTCAGGCCGCCCGGGACGATACGCACTTCCTTGCCGTACAATACGAACGGACGCAGATCGACATGGCGCGGTGCCACGCCGCTCTCGACGAAGGTTGGGCAGGTCGAGAGCGCGAGCGTCGGCTGGGCGATGTAGCCCTCCGGATTCGCTCGGAGTTTCCCCGCGAAAACGGCGCGTTCGGCGTTGGTGGCATGCGGCCCGACCAGCATGCCGTAGCCGCCCGACCCGTGCGTTTCCTTCACCACCAGCTCATGCAAATGGTCGAGAACGTAGCCCAAATCGTCCCGATCGGCGCAGCGATAGGTCGGCACGTTCTTCAAGATCGGCTTTTGGCCGAGATAGAATTCGATCATCTTCGGCACGTAAGGGTAGACCGATTTGTCGTCGGCGATGCCCGTGCCGCAGGCATTCGCCAGCGTGACATTGCCGGCGCGGTAGGCGTTGAACAGGCCCGGCGTGCCGAGCATCGATTCCGGCTTGAAGGTCAGCGGATCGAGATATTCGTCGTCGATGCGGCGATAGATCACATCGACGCGTTTTAGCCCTTCGGTGGTGCGCATATAGACGATGTTATCGACGACGCGGAGATCGACGCCCTCGACCAGTTCCAACCCCATTTCGTCGGCCAGGAACGAATGCTCGTAATAGGCGCTGTTAAAGGCGCCGGGCGTTAGCAGTACGACGTTGGGTTCGCCGGCGCAATTCGGCGGCGCCACCGCGGCAAGCGCTTCGCGCAGCTCCTCGGGATAGTTCGACACCGGGGCAACCGGATGCCGCCCAATCAGGTCCGGGAACAGGCGCAGCATCGCCTCGCGGTTCTCGAGCATGTAGGACACGCCGGATGGCGTGCGGCAATTGTCCTCGAGCACGTAGAAATCGTCGGCGTCGGTGCGCACGATGTCGATGCCGGCGACATGGGTATAAACGCGCTGCGGCGGGTCGAAGCCCTGCATCTCCGCGCGAAACGATTCGTTGTGCAGCACCAGCGCTTCCGGCACGTGCCCGGCGCCTAGAATCTCGCGGTCGTGATAGACGTCGAAGAGGAACGCGTTGAGTGCGGTCACGCGTTGGGTCAGGCCGCGCGACAGTAGGTCCCATTCGGCGGCGCCCAGGATGCGCGGCACGATATCGAACGGGATCAAGCGCTCGGGATCGCCGCCCTCGGCATAAACGGCGAAGGTAATGCCGATGCGCCGGAACAGCAGTTCCGCCTCTCTCTGCTTCAGCGCCAACAGCCCCTGCGGCATGTCCGCCAGCCAGTGCCGAACGATCTCGTAGGGCTGGCGGCAGCGCTCAGCGTCGCCGGTCTCGTCGAAAAACGCGGTCATACGGTCCCCGTGCTGCCTATGCAATCGGCAGGCCAAGAGAGAGTGTGCTTTGTTTGTCGGCCGTTGACGCGGAATTCAATTAAGTATTTGATTTTAACACAATTTTTTCCCATTGTGTAAACAACCTTCTCAGTCGTGATTCCTGGCTGGTCGCGGAACATAAACGGCGCTTAAGCAAGGAAGCCGCCGTGACGCCCTGCCGATCGATCCCGCGCTGCGACCTATTGCTCGGCTACGCCCTAACCAACTAACCTTTGGCCGCTTTGGTCATGTCGTTTCGGGAGGGAATAATGACAAGCGTGTCGCGTTTCTCAATCGACCGTCGCGAGTGCATCGGTCTTCTAGCCGGTGGTCTTGCCTTGGGTTCTGTCGCCGCCCCGCGCGCGTTCGCTCAGGCCGCCAACTTGTCATCGATAAAGATCGCCACCATTGGCGCCGGCCGTGAGGGCGGCGCACTGGGTACGTTATTCGCCAAGATCGGTCATCCGGTGATGTTCTCTTCACGGCATCCTGACGAGCTCAAGGGCCTGGTCGCGGCGGCCGGTCCCACCGCGCGAGCAGGCACGGTCGCCGACGCCGTCGCGTTTGGCGAGGTGATTTTCCTGGTCGTGCCCTACACGGCGGTGGAGCAGATTGGACGCGATTTCGGCACGGCCCTCGCCGCCAAGGCGCTGATTCTCGACGTGTCTAATCCGATCGCTCGGCGCCGGGTCGCTCGCGACGATCGCCCATCGGCCGGGCGAGCCGGTCGGAATTCCGATTGCGGGCGACGATGCCAAAGCGATCGACTTGGCAAGCCGCCTGATCCGGGAAGCCGGCTTCGAACCGGTTCTCATCGGTGATTTGGCGAAAGGCAAATATCTGGTCCCTGGAACGCCGCTCGCCGGCCAACACACGCCATCCGAACTTCGCCAAATTGCGGCAACGTTGCACTAGACCTTCTCAAAGGGTTTGCGCCGGCTCTCCACGCCGTCTTCCTGGATTAGAATTGGATGACCAGGCGTCCTCGCGTCCCGCCTGCTTCGAACCGACGATGAGCGTCGGCCGCCCGTTCCGGCGGATAGACCTCCGCAACGCGGAGCGTGATGATGCCGGCCTCGACCTGTTGCCGGAGCCGGTTGAGCTTTTCGAACTCGTGCGCGTAGTTGGTTACCCTGGTCGCGGTGAAGCGGATGTCCCGCTGCGGCACTCCCTGAAAGCCGCGGACGGAGTTGAAACCGCCGCCGTCACGAACGGCCGGGATGACAAGCTCCTTGAGTACCGCACCGTCCGCGAGCCCATCGACGCCTTGAGGAAAGTGCTTGCGAATCAGCGCCGCGACATCGTTGCCCCGCCGAACGACGATGTCGGCGCCAAGCGACGCAACCAACTTTTCGTCTTTCTCGGAAGCGTCGGCGATGACCGTCAGCCCCTCGGCTTTGGCTAGCTGGATGACGTAGCCGCCATAAGCGCCCGCCGCGCCGGTCACGGCGATCGCTTGACGGGGCGATAGCTTGAGCAAGTCGAGTGACTGGCGCGCCGTCAGCCCGTTCATCGGCAGGGTGCAAGCCTCGGCGTGGGATTTTCCGGCGGGGGCGCGTGCGACAGATCGGGCGTCCAGAACGATTTGCTCGCGATAGGCGCCATGACTGCCTTTCGGCACGACGATCGCCATGACCGCGTCGCCGAGCTTGAGTCTGTCGGGAACGCCGCTTCCAACCTCATCGATCGCGCCCGCAATCTCCATTCCCGGCACGTAGGGCGGGGGATCGGCCTTCTGCTGTTCGGCACGGCTGCCGTTGCGGACGCCCATGTCGGTCGGGTTGACTGTCGCCGCATGGACCCGGATTCGCACCTGCCCCGGACCGGCATGAACCTCGGGCACGTCGACGAGCTGGAGAACCTCAGGACCGCCATGAGTGAATAGTCCGACTGCGCGCATCGTTTCATCCTTTCTCCGAAGCCCCGGTCTTCTCCCGGTCCGACGATACAACATTTATTATGTTCTGCCTGATTACGGCCGGCGGTGCAAAGATAGAACCCACAGTTGGGAGGAAGCGAAGCCATGGAACTCGGACTTGCGGGCAAAACGGCGCTCGTCACAGGCGGAAGCAAGGGAATCGGCCTCGAGACGGCCCGCGCGCTCGCGCGCGAAGGCGTCAAGGTTCTGATCTGTGCACGTCGCGAGCAGGCGCTTGCCGACGCGGCGCACGATATTATGCAAACCACGCAGGCGAAAATCGAGACACACTCGTTGGATGTGACCAAAGCAGAGCAGATCGCGACGATCCCAAGCATGGTCCGCGAGAAGCTCGGGCGCATCGATATCCTCGTCAACAATGCCGGTACCGGTACATACAAGCCGTTCCTCGACGTTACCGACGATGAACTTCTCGAGGGCATGGCCATCAATTTCTTCGCGCAATTTCGCATCTGTCAGCGCATCGTGCCGATGATGATCGCGCGAGGCGGCGGTCGCATCGTCAATGTCAGCGGCGAGACCGGGATCATGACCCTGAACGCGCCGTTCCTGTCCTCCTGCACCGGACCGGCGAAAGCGGCGGAGATTCGATTTTCCAACGTGCTCGCCAACGAGCTCGCGCCGCACAATATCCGGGTCAACTGCGTCATCCCGGGGTTCATTTACACGCCGGAGCGTTTCGCCAAATGGGAGCGCGAAATGGTGAAGCGTAATCTCAGCGCCGATAATGCGGAGCGCGCACGCGCGCAATGGTCCACGAATCAAGGTTCCACCGGCATGCGATGGGGTACGCCGCAAGAAATCGCTAATTTGATCGTGTTTACGGTTTCGGACGCGGCAAGCTACATCAATGGTGCGGGACTTGTCGCCGACAACGCTATGGATAAGTCGTAAGAGAGACCGCCAGGGTCATGCTTTGCCGTTCTCCGCAGCGGCAAGTTCCATAAGGATACGCCGCGCATAGACGGTACCGACATCGTTGCGGGTATCGAGCAGGGCACGGTCGGGATCTTCGGCCAAACGCCGTTGCTGGACTTCGAGGAGTGCCTGATCCTCAAGGAAGGTCGCGACAGCGAGCTGATGCATACGTTGCGTCAGCGCCGCATCGTCGATGCGGAAGTTGTGGGCGACGGAGAATAGATAGCGTGTCCGCGTCTCGGTTTCCGGCGTGATGCAATGCAGATGGCGGAGATGCATGCCGCCCTCGCGCCGGCCTTCATACGCGCCGGTGTTGGCATCGGTCGCGCCCGAATAGAACTGGATGAAACCGGGCCGGAACTCGATTTCCTGCCAGCGGTCGATGTTTCCGGCAAAACCGCACATCGCCTTGTGAAACGGCGGCGCCGGCAAGTCCACGAGCCAGCGCGCGACCAGAACGCGGTCGCCATCGCGCGTGGCGCTTAGTTTCGCCTGCGCGTCCTCTTGCGGATTGCCGCCGATCGTCTTGCGGTGGACATATTGAAGATGGCTCAGATCCAGCAGATTATCGGCCAGGAGCTGCCAGTTGGCGTTCACCTCCAGCGTGTCGCGCGACCAGACCCAGGCCGGATCGCGGTGGTACGCATAAGATGGAATCGCCGCGGCGTTGGCTTTGTCGGCGTCGCCGACCCAGACCCAGATCATCGCGTCGCGCTCGACCACTGAGAACGAATTGACCTTGGCGCCGGCCGGAATCTGGTCCTGGCCAGGGATTTTGGTGCAGACACCGCGCGCATCGAATTCTAGCCCGTGATAGGGGCAACGGACGATCTCGCCTTCGCATTCGCCGCCTTGGCTCAGCGGCATGCCGCGATGGATGCAGCGATCCTCCAGCGCCGTGATTGTTCCCGCTTTGGTGCGGAACAGCACGAGCGCCTGACCGCAGACGCGGCGCGCTACCATCGCGCTGGGCTCGATCTCCGACGCCCACGCCGCGACATACCAATTGTTCCTGAGCAGCATATTTCCCCCTTTACGCCGCTTCTTGTTCGAGCAACTGCGCGACGACGCGTCGGCCCTGCAATCCGCCGGCATCCGCCTTGATGTCGATGAAGCCGCGTACGGGGTTTTCCAGAATGCGCGCCTGCTGGCCCTCGAGCACGGCCTTGTCCTCGAGCAGCGTCGCCAGCGCGGCCTGGTGAATCCGTTCGTCGAGCTCT
>JASHUX010000109.1 GCA_030039775.1 Alphaproteobacteria bacterium
CGGACCCGTGGTTACGATGGTCGACGCGGTACACGGCGCGCGGACGCTCGACGAGCATGTCGAAGCGGTGAAACAGGTCGCGGTTGCGGACCGGCTGATCTTGTCGAAGATCGACCTCGCCAAGCCTGACGCCGTCGAGCCGCTGGTCGCGCGGCTGAAGCTGCTCAATCCCGGCGCGCCGCTGTTTCGCGCCGGCCGCGAGAGCGTGGCACCCGACAAACTTTTTGGCGGGGCGGGTTTCGAGCTCGACGACAAGATCTCCGAAGTGCGCGAATGGATCGACCAGGAAGCGCATGCGCATCACGATCATGACCACGGCCACGATCACAGCCATGGCCAGGATGCCAACGATCCGAACCGGCACGACGATCGCATCCGCGCCTACTGTTATACCTTCGACAAGCCGCTGAATTTCGAAGACACCATGATTTGGCTCGAGCAAATCTCCGGCCGATACGGCGAGAATATTCTGCGGATCAAAGGCTTGCTCAATGTGACCGGACGCGATGCGCCTGTCGTGGTTCACGGCGTCCACTATTTGCAACATCCCCCGGTGACGCTGGCGCGGTGGCCGGACGAAGATCGCCGGTCGCGGCTCGTGTTCATTCTCAGAGACATGGATCGCGCCCCGATCGAAGAGGGGATGCCTAAATAACTTATTAATTATGTTAAATTGGAGTATTTCACTTGAAAATTGGGTAATATGGCCCTAGCTTTTTCTTAGCGGTGCTGGGCATCGGGCCCGGCGCGCAGCTTTTGCTTGGAATCGTATGACGTCGCCGCTCGACCAGAAATTGCGCATCGAGGGTTTGGTGGTGGTGACCGCTAACCGGCTTCGCGACGGTGCCGTGATCTACCGGACGGCCGCGGGCGGCTGGTCGGCTGATTTGGCGGATGCCGTGATCCTCGATTCCGAACTCGACGTGAAAAAGCTCCTTGCCGCCGCGGCGAAGGAAGGGACGCTGGCGGTCGGGGCCTATGCCGCGCCGGTTGAGCATGACCGCGATGGCCGCGTCGTCCCAGGCAATCTCCGCGAGGTTATCCGTCGCTCCGGCCCAACCTTTGAGTTGCCCCGGGTTCCCGCCGAGACGTGAGGTTTTCCGATGTATGTCTATGACGAATTCGATCAGACGCTGCTGAACGAGCGGGTCGCCGAATTCAGCGACCAGATCAAGCGCCGGATGTCGGGCGAACTGAGCGAAGAGGAATTCCGTCCGCTGCGGCTGATGAACGGGACCTACCTGCAGCTTCACGCCTACATGCTGCGGATTTCAATTCCCTACGGCACGTTGTCGTCGAAGAAGTTGCGGATGCTGGCGCATGTCGCCCGCAACTACGATCGCGGCTACGGCCATTTCACCACGCGCCAGAACATTCAGTTTCATTGGATTAAGCTCGAGAATTTATCGAAGGCGATGGCCGACCTTGCGAGCGTCGGTCTCCATGGCATGCAGACCAGTGGGAACTGCGTCCGCAATATTTCGACCGACCAGTGGGCCGGTGTCGCGCGCGACGAGATCGCCGATCCGCGCATCTACGCCGAAGTCCTGCGCCAGCATTTGACGCTGCACCCCGAATTCTCCTTCCTGCCGCGCAAATTCAAGATCGGAATTACCGGCGCGTCCCACGACCGCGCGGCCGTGAAGATGCACGATATCGGTCTGTGGCTGCGTCGCGGGCCGACAGCCGAACTGGGCTTCGAGGTGGCGGTCGGAGGCGGTCTCGGCCGCACACCCTATCTGGCGGCCACGATCCGGCAGTTTTGCCCACGAGAAGATTTGCTCGCTTATGTCGAAGCGGTGCTGCGGGTCTACAACCGCTACGGCCGGCGCGACAATATCTGGAAGGCGCGGATCAAGATTCTGGTTCACGATCTCGGAGTCGAGAAATTCCGCGCGGAAGTCGAGGAGGAGTTCGCCGCGTCGCGGGAACGAGCGCCCGTGCTGGACGAAACGCTGGTTACGGAAATCGCGCAGCGTTTCCATTATCCGGATTTCGAGAAGCTCGACGACAATCCGGCGGAGTTGCAGGCTGCGTTCAAGGATCCGAGTTTCCGCATTTGGTATTTCAACGCTGTCGCGCCGCATCGCGTACCCGGCCACGCCATCGTCACTATCTCGCTCAAGCCGGTCGGATTGACGCCGGGCGACTGTACCGCCGATCAGATGGAGGCGCTGGCCGATCTCGCCGACCAATACGGCTACGGCGAAATCCGCAACGGCCACGAGCAGAATCTGTGCCTGCCGAGCGTGCGGCAACGCGATCTACCCGCGCTTTGGCGTAAGCTCGATGCCGCCGGCTTGGCGCTGACCAACGTCAACCTCATCACCGATATCATCGCGTGTCCCGGCCTCGATTATTGCAGCCTCGCCAATGCGCGCGCGATCCCGGTGGCGATGGACATTTCGAAGCGGTTCGCCGATCTCGACCTGCAGCGCAACATCGGCCGGCTGCACATCAATATCTCCGGCTGCATCAATGCCTGCGGCCAACACCATATCGGCCACATCGGCATTCTCGGGGTCGAGAAGCAGGGCCAGGAGTTCTACCAGATCACGCTCGGCGGCAAGGCCGACGAAAACGCCAAGCTCGGCACGCTGATCGGGCCGGCGGTGCCGTACGACAAGGTGGCGGACGTCGTCGAGGACATCGTCGCGGCCTATATCGAACTTCGCCAGCGCCCCGACGAGATCTTTATCGACACGGTCGCCCGCGTTGGCATCCAGCCGTTCAAGGAACGCGTGTATGCGGTTCGTTAGGGATGGCAAGCCGGCGGAAGATAATTTTCAACGTGTCGCCGACGACGCGCCGATTCCCCCGGACGTTCCGGTCCTGCTGACCGCGCCCCGTTTTCTCGCCGAGGCGTCCGCGCTGACGCAACGCGCGGCTCCCGTCGGCGTGCTGTGGCCGAACAACAAGGATGTCGAGGAGTTGGCGCCGCATCTGGGCCGGGTCGCGGTCGTCGCGCTCAATTTCCCCAGCTTCCGCGACGGGCGCGCCTACAGCCAGGCGCGGCTCTTACGCGAGCGGTACGATTATCGGGGCGAGTTGCGCGCGACGGGGCAGGTGCTGCGCGATCAATTCCTGTTCATGTTGCGCGCCGGCTTTACCGCGTTTGAAGTCGCCAAGGACAA
>JASHUX010000110.1 GCA_030039775.1 Alphaproteobacteria bacterium
TCCCGACGTTCGAAATCTCGTTCAACAACGTGCCGTGCGCCACGAACGTCATGGGCATCAAAGGCGCGGGCGAGGCAGGCTCCGTCGGCTCACTCGCCTCGGTGATGAACGCGGTGATGGACGCGCTGTCGCCCTACGGCATCCGCCACATCGACATGCCGGCGACGCCGCTCAAAATCTGGCGCGCGATCCAGGCGGCGAAGGCCAAGAAGGCGGCTTAATGGCTTGGCCGAGCCGCACATTCGCTTGGCGCGATCGGGCGAGGCGGCCGTGTTGTCCGCGTTATGCATTCGCTCGAAGGCGCATTGGGGTTATGACGCCGACTTCATGCGACAGTGCGAAGACGCGTTGGCCATAACGCCGGCGATGATCGGTGCCGGTCACGTCTTGGTGGCGGAGAGAAATGCGGGCGACATTGTCGGCGTCGCGGCAATTGGGCGGGTTCGCGGCGACCGGTTCGAGCTTGAGCGCATCTTCGTCGAGCCCGCGGCGATCCGCGGCGGTGTCGGCAGACCGCTGTTCGCGGCCGCGGTCGAGCGGGCGCGACAAGAAGGCGGCAAGCGCCTCACCATCCTCTCCGATCCCTTTGCCGAAGCCTTCTACGAACGGATGGGGGCTCGCCGAACCGGCACCGCGCCGTCCGACGCGATCCCGGGCCGCCGGCTAGCGACGTTCGAATACGTCCTCGCGGGCAAACGGTGACCCGCGGCGGCGTCAGCCGCTGACAAGATCGCCGAACAGCACCCAGCGCTGGCCTTCGAGCCGCATCGGGTGAAGTTGGCGGACCGGGTGGTAGTTGGTCGGGCTGGTGTTGAGCTCGATGCCCGGCAGCAGCATCGGTATTCTCAGGTGTTGCAGGCTTGTCGCTTGTTTCATCACGTTGGCACGGCTGAGGTCGTCGCCGCAGCGGCGCAGCACCTCGACCAATGTCTGCGCGTAGGAATAGCCGCCGACCGTCGAGAAATCGACGGTGCTGGCGTGCGCGTTGTACTGCGCCATCCACACACGCCATTCCTTCGTGGCGGCGTCGTCCTGCCATTGCGGATCGGTCGGATCCTTCATGTAGGAGGTGCTGACGATACCCTGCGCACGCTCGAATCCGGCGGGCGCAATCACGGCGCCGATCGAGCTCGCGGTCGAGGTCAGCAAGTGCAGCGGCCGCCAGCCGATCTCGTAAATCTTGCGGATCGCCATCGCGGCGAATTTCGCGGTGCTGATATTCACGAGAATGTCGGCGCCGGAACCGTAGAGCGTCACGACCTGCGAATCGATCGTCGGGTCGGGCGGATCGTAGGTCGCGTCGGCGACGACCATCGTCGGATAATCGGCCCCAAGCGCGTCCTTTAGGCCGGCGACGGCGTCGCGGCCGAGATCGGTGTTTTCGTGCAGGATCGCGATCTTTTCCTTGGGTCGCTCGCGCCGAATCTGCGCGGCGAAGGCATGGGCCTCGATGAAGTAGCTGGGCGCCCAGCCGATAGTCCACGGATAATGCTCGTAATCGCCCCAGATGCCGGCGGCCGAGGCGCAAAACAGTTGCGGGACTTTGCGCTGGTTGAGGTAGGCGCGCACCGAATGGTTGGTGGCGGAGCCGAGGATGCTGAACATGCACAGCACGTCGTCCTGTTCCACCAGTTGCCGGGTCAGCTCTACCGTTTTTGCCGCAGTCAGCGCGTCGTCGCGCGACAGGAACTTGATCTTGCGGCCGTTTATGCCGCCCTCATGGTTGACCTTGTCGAAGTAGGCGGCTTCGGCAATGCCTTGCGCGCCGTAGGGTGCGGAATTGCCGCTATAGGCCATGGTGTTGCCGATGCGGATTTCCGTCTCGGTGACGCCCGGCCCGGTATAGCGCGCGGCGCGAACGCGACGGCCTACACTTATTGTCGCCGTTGCGGCGGCCACGGCGATCAAGTGTCGGCGCGTTAGTTTTGATGGTTTGTCCATGGCTCTATTATCGTCGTTCCTGCGGAAGCAGGGACCCAAGATGCACAACGAGCGTTTGCCGTGGGCCCCGGCTTTCACCGGGGCGGCTGCCGTATAAGCGCGGCTTATTCCGCCGCAGCTTTATGCGCGAGGATGTCGGGCGAGAACTGTCGCCAATCTTGGCCCGAAGGGAACGTCACGGCGAGGGCGCGGATGGCGTTGAAGTCGATATCGTCCGAGCGCCACGGCACGATTCCGGTGCGTTGATATTCGTCGAGGCCATCGAGCAGCAAGCGCCGCGTCCGCACGAGAATGGCGTCGGCCGCGCCGAGCTGTTCCTTCGAGCGGTCGACGTTCGAGCCCATCGACGATTGGATGATGAAATCCTCGAACGGGATGTTGCGAGTGAGGCCGCTCCAATGTCCGTTCTTCATCGCCTCGCGGTCCTGATGCCACAGATTGCCGTGGTTGCCGAGATTGGCGGCGAAATCGTTGGGGTCCTGCGACGCGCCGGCATAGAGCGCGCCGAGACGCTTCTCGGTCAGCGGCTTGTTGGGATCGTAGACGATGTACCACTCCGCGTCCCACTCATCGTCCACCGGCACGGTGGCGCGGCCGGAGCAGACATCCTCCTTGGTGCCGGGGATGAAGGTGAAAAACGGCAGCACGATTTGGCGGATGCGGGCATAGGTCTTGCCGCCGCCGACGTCGCGCAGCGCTCCCTCGCGCAGACCATAGCTGGTCATGTCCATTTCGAATTCGGGCGCGATGTTGACCATGGTGAGGTTGAGATCGCGGCTCTGCGTGTCGATCTGCCCCTTCGCGATGAAGCCCGAATGCAAGATGCCGACATGAGAGGAATCGATGTGCGCCTCGAGACCCTGCACCCAGTTGTAATGCACCAAGCCGCGGCGGACATCGACATGGCTCGCCGGCAGTTTGGTGAATTCGAATTCGGGAAAGCGCGGCGGCGTCGCCTGCTTGCCGAGATAGACCCAAACGATGCCGCCGACCTCGTGCACCGGAAAAGCGCGCACTCTCTGCGCGGCGGCAAAGGCGACGCGGCGGTCGGCGGGCTCGCAGGGCGTATCGACGACCTTGCCGTCGGGGCTGATTTTCCAGCCGTGGAAGATGCAGCGCAGCCCGCCATGCTCGTTGCGCCCCAGCGCCATCGAGGCGCTGCGGTGCGGACAGGCTTCATCGATGAAACCGACGCGGCCGTCGGTGGCGCGGAACGCCACGAAATTCTCGCCGACGAGACGGACGCACTGCGGCGCGCCGTCACGCTCCAAGGCGGCGGAGCGGATCGCCGGCATCCAATATTCGCGCAGCATATCGCCCATCCGCGTGCCCGGCCCGACGCGCGTCAGCAGTTCGTTCTGTTCGCGGGTAAGCATGATTCGTCTCCTCGCCTATGCCGGGGATGGTGTCACGGATGGCGCAATTTGGGAACTGCGTCCTGGGTATGGCTAGGCCGCCCAGAGATGCGCGAATTCCGCGACCACGTCGCGATAGAGCTGACGCTTGAACGGTACGATCAGCGTGTCGAGCCGGTCGTGCGGCACCCACCGCCAGGCGTTGAACTCGGGATGATGCGTACCAAGGTCGACGTCGCCGTCGCAGCCTTGGAAGCGCATGGCGAACCATTTTTGTCGCTGGCCGACATAGCGGCCGCGCCACAGCCGGCCGCGCAACGCGTCGGGCAGTTCATAGCGCAGCCAGTGCGCGCTTTCGGCGACGATCTCCGCCCGGTCGGTACCGACTTCTTCCTTCAATTCACGAAAGGCGGCGTCGCGCGGCGTTTCGCCCCGGTCGACGCCGCCTTGCGGCATTTGCCATGCTTCCTCCTTCCTATCGATGCGCCGCCCGACAAAGACGAGGCCATCGCGGTTCAGAAGCATGATGCCGACGCCGCGGCGATAGGCGCCGGGCTTGCCGACGTTCATTCCTTGGCAATGCCCGCAGGTGCCGCCGTGATCACCGCGGTTGCCGGCGCCAAGACGAGCGATTGCTGCGGCAGGGTCGCGAGCCATGCTGCGAGATGCCGGAATAGTGCGGGGTCCGCCACGACGATGCCAAGTGCGTGACCCTCGTTTCTCGCTTTGTCTTGCACCGCGGCGAGCCGTCGGTCGATCTCATGGCGCGACAAGTTCGGCGAGATCACCGCGTCGCTGGTTTCGACGGGGACCGCGCCCGCGGCGGCGTCCAACGACGTGCCGCTGATCAGCATCAGGCCGCGCTCGCCCAATTTTTCCAGAATGGGGTCGGTCTCGGCGGCGGGCCGGTTACCGACTATATCTGCGACGCCGACAAAGCCGACGGCACGGCCGAGCGCCCAATCGAGCCGTTCGAGATTCTCTGTCGGGTTGAGCGACGACAGGATCGCCATCGGTCCCGCGTCGCGTCGATCGTGCGCGATCGCCGGCGTCGACAGAGTCAGCACCACCTCATGTCCCTTGGCGCGGGCCAGCTCGATCCAGGCGGGCAGGCGCCGCGCATACGGGTCAAGCGCCAATGTCACCGCCGGCGGCAGCGTCATGATCGCCGCCTCCATCTCGTCGTCGACGCCCGCCACGACCAGCGCGATGCGCGGTCGCGTGTCGGCGGCGTCGAAACCTTGCGCGTACGCACGCCAGGCCGCGACGGGCGGCGGCGGCAGGGGCCGCTCCACCGGGGTCAACGACGCCACCTGCTCCCGAGGCGGCGACGGATCGCGACTCGGGGTCACGCGCGCCACCTGCGCGGCGGTTCCCGGCGAATCGACGGGATGCGCCACCACAGCGGCGGTGGTGGTCGCGACCGAGTCGATCAGCGACGCGGCGATGCGGACGGTGCCGTCGCCGGCAACGCCCGGCCCTGTGGCGCGCGCCACCGGCTCCAGTGTTGAATCGCCGCGCCACGGCCTGGTTGCGGCCGGCCGGGGCAGATGCGGCGCCGGTGCCCCGGCGCGACGCGGCGCAGGCAGGTTATTTTTGTAGGATATCAAAGACTTAGCTAAGGGTTGCGAATCGCGTCGCGCTTGGAAACCGCCGCTCGCGAGCAACGCCGCAATGCCGAGCAGCCCCACGACCGGCAGCCACGCCGCCAGGCGTCGCCCCGAGGACCATGGCGGTGCCGGTGTGACGATCGTCGCCGCCGCTTCGGCTTGCTCCACGCTTCCCCCACCCCGAATTCCGCGCTTACGTGCGCGGAACGATTTTAATTCGAGGCGTGCGCGTTGAACATCGAAACGCCGCGCAACAGGTCGATGGCGCGAGTCAGCTGGTAGTCCTCGGCGGAGCCGATTTTATCCTGGTCGACGTTCGACTCGTCGGGGTTCGGCTTCGGTTTGTCCGCCGCCGGCTGCGCCTGGGTGTTCTTGAGCGCGCCCTTCAGATCCGCTTCATGGCGAAATTCCGGCTGCGCGATCTTTTCGATTTTCGCCGGTTCGACCGCGATGTCGGGCTCGATGCCGCGCGCCTGGATCGAGCGACCCGACGGCGTGTAATAGCGTGCCGTGGTCAGGCGGATGGCGCCGTGCCCGGGGAGCTGGATGATGGTCTGCACCGACCCTTTGCCGAAGGACCGGGTGCCGAGCAGCACCGCGCGGTGATGATCCTGCAACGCGCCGGCGACGATCTCCGAGGCGCTGGCCGAGCCGCCGTTGATCAGCACCACAACCGGGACGCCCTCCGAGATGTCGTTGGCGGGCTTGGCGTCGTAGCGTTGTCCGTCGTCGGAATGACGACCGCGGGTCGACACGATCTCGCCCCGCGGAATGAAATCGTTCGACACCGCG
>JASHUX010000111.1 GCA_030039775.1 Alphaproteobacteria bacterium
CGACGCGGGGATCGGCACCGCCTCCGATGCGGCGCTGGCGATGGAACTGGGATGCGACGGCGTGTTGCTCAACACCGCGATCGCGAAGGCGCACGATCCGGTGCGCATGGCGGGCGCGATGAAAGCCGCGGTGATGGCCGGACGCGACGCGCGGCTCGCGGGGCGGATTCCCAAACGCACCAATGCCGAGCCGTCGAGTCCCGAGCTCGGCCTCATTGGCGGATAGCCGATGAAGGCGCTGCCGATACCGCCGCTGCTCGTCATCACCGATCGCAAACAGGCGCCGCGGCCGTTGTTGGAAGTGGCGCTCGCGCTGTTCGCCGGCGGCTGCCGCTGGATTTCTCTGCGCGAGCCCGATCTGCCGATGAACGAGCGCGTGAACTTGCTCTATCGCCTGGTCAATTACGGTGAGCGTGTGAAGGCCCGCGTCAGCGTCCACGCCGACTACGCCGCCGCGATGACGACGGGCGCGGGCGGCGTCCATCTGCCGCGCCACGGCTCGATCAAGACGGCACGCGCCTATCTCGGCAATCTCGCCACCGTCGGCATTTCGGCGCATGACCGTAACGAAGTTCAACAGGCTGCGGCACTTGGCGCCGACTATGTGACGCTGAGCCCGATCTTCGACAGCGCCAGCAAGCCGGGTTACGGGCCGGCGACCGGCTTGAAGGGCCTGGCCGAAATCGCCAAGTCCGTTCCGATTCCGGTCTACGCGCTGGGCGGGATCGACGCCAGCAACGCCGCGCAGTGCCGCGCCGCCGGCGCAGCCGGCGTCGCGATCATGGGCGCGGCGATGCGGGCCGACGATCCGGAAGGGATGATTCGCGACGTGATCGCGGCACTGGGCGGCCCGCTTGTCACCGTTCCCGCGGGCGACCATAGTCGGAGCAAACCGGCACCGTTGCCGTAGCGGACAGCGAGGCACCGCCATGATTCAGCTCTATTACTGGCCGACCCCGAACGGCCATAAGATTACGCTCTTCCTCGAGGAAACCGGCCTGCCCTACGAGATCAAGCCGGTGAATATCGGCAAGGGCGACCAGTTCAAGCCCGAGTTCCTAGCATTTTCGCCCAACAATCGCATGCCCGCGATCATCGACGACGATCCGGCGGGCGGCGGTGCGCCGATCGGGATTTTCGAGAGCGGTGCCATCCTGCTTTATCTCGCGGAAAAGACCGGCAAGTTCATTCCATCCGATCTCCGCGGCCGGGCCGAAGTGCTGCAATGGCTGTTCTGGCAAATGGGCGGCCTCGGCCCGATGGCGGGACAGGCCAACCATTTCGCGCATTACGCGCCGGAAAAACTGCCCTACGCGATCGACCGCTACGTCAAGGAGACCGGCCGACTGTTCGCGGTGCTGGATCACCGGCTGCGGGATCGCGAGTTCGTCGCCGGCGCGTATTCCATCGCCGACATGGCGTCCTATCCGTGGACCACGGCGTACGAACGCATGAACCTGAAGATCGAGGACTTCCCTAACCTCAAACGCTGGCAGGACGGGATCAAGGCCCGGCCCGCGACCGCGCGCGCCTACGAGAAGGGAAAGCAGTTCCAAAGCATGCCGCCGACCCATCCCGACGCGCGGAAAATCCTGTTCGGCCAAGACGCCGCCACCGTACGCCGTTACGGCGCATGAGCGCTGATATCCCCTGTATTTTTAGCCGATTCACCATGATTGTTCGCGTTGCGCGACGCTCCGCGTGATAGAGTGCGCTTGTGCTGGATCGCTCGGATCCGGCCAGTAATTTTGCCGCCTTACCGGGGGGCCTCTCAATTTAACAGGAGCATTGTAATGAAGGCGTTTCTGTCAGCATTTGCACTACTGTCGTTCCTTGCCGCGTCCACCCTGCCGACGATCGCGTCGGCCGAGGAGATGAAGAACGACCAGACCACGACGTCCAAGCCCGACACGGTCGCCAAACCCGATACCGGCACATCCGCCGACAAGGGGACGATGGACACGAACAAGTCCGCGACCTCGACCTCCGACAACAAGACGCACAAAACCGCGACCCATAAGTCGACGCATCACAAGAAGACCACCAAGAAGAAGACCCATCATAAGCACACCGCGTCGCACAAGACGAAGCCGAAGAGCGACACGACCGCGCCGAAGCAAGGCTAAGCCTGTTTGCCGAAGGAGAACGGCCTCCGGCGCATGCCGGAGGCCGCTTCATTTTGGGATAGAAACCCGCTTACTCCGCCGCAAGCGCTTCTTCCTGCTCGCGCTCGAGCTCGGCGGCGGCGCGGTGATCCCGCGCCAGCACGGTATAAACCGTCGGCAGCACGAACAGCGTGAACAGCGTGCCGATCGTCATGCCGGCGACGATCACGATGCCGATAGAAAAGCGGCTGGCGGCGCCTGCGCCCGTCGCGGTGAGCAGCGGAAACAGACCGACCACCATCGCCGCCGTCGTCATCAAGATCGGCCGCAACCGCACCGCCGCCGCGCGCTCGATGGCCTGGCGCTTGTCCATGCCCTCGCGGCGCTGAAGCTGGTTCGCGAACTCGGTCATCAGAATGCCGTGCTTGCTGATGAGGCCGATCAGAGTCACGAGGCCGACCTGGGTGTAAATATTCAGCGACGCGACTCCGATGAACAGCGGCACAAGGGCGCCGCAAATCGACAGCGGCACCGAAATCAGGATGATCAGCGGATCGCGCAGACTCTCGAACTGCCCCGCCAGCACCAGATAGATGATGATGAGGGCGAAGATGAAGGTGATCGTAAGCTGATTGCCTTCCTCGACATATTGCCGCGATTCGCCAAGGAAGTCGGCGTGGAAACCGGGCGGCAGCACTTCGGCCGCGGTCCGCTGCATGAACGCCACCGCGTCGCCCATACTGACGCCGGGGAACGGCACGCCGGACAAGGTCGCCGAGTTAAGCTGGTTGTAGTGGTAATAGGCATTGGGGTCCGTCCGCGTCGAGAACGACACCACCGTCGACAGCGGCACCAACCCGCCGCTGATCGTCTTGACGAAATATTTCTGCAGTTCCTCCGGGTCGAGGCGCTGGCCGCGCGGCACTTGCGGAATCACCTGATAAGCGCGGCCCGAGAAATCGAACTGGTTGACGTAATTGCCGCCGACCATCAGCGCGAGCGTCTGGCCGATGGTCTGCATGTTGATGCCGAGATCGTTGGCCTTGGCGCGATCGATATTGAGCTGCGTGACCGGCTGATTAAAGGCGAGGTCGCTGTCCACGAAGATGAAGTTGTGGCTGCGAAACGCCCACGCCTTGATTTCGTTCATCAGCTTGAACACGGTGTCGCTGGGCGCCGCCGCGCTGATCACGAATTGGAACGGCAGACCGCCGAACGCGCCGGGCAGCGCCGGCGGACTGAAGGCGCTGGCGCGGATGCCGACAATGTCGTTGAGTTTTCCTTGGACGAGCGGCGACAGGGCCTTGGTCGAACGCACGCGCTCGTCCCACGGTTTCAGCACCATCGCCGAAAAGCTGGTGTTGAGCCCTTGGAAACCGTTGATCATGAAGGTGGCGTCGGTTTCGGGGAACGAGCGATAGACATTTTCAACGTCGCGGCCGAACGCCTCGGTGTAATCGAGGTTGGCGTATTGCGGTCCCTTGCCCAGAGCGAAGAGCACGCCCTGGTCTTCCTGCGGCGCCAGTTCTTTCTGCACGTGGGTGTAGAGGAACACCAGCATCGCGAAGATGCCGATCGCAAACACGATCACCACCGGCCGATAATCCAGCGTGCCGGCGAGGCGTCGAGAATAGAATCGCTGCGTCGCGGAAAAGAACTTGTCGACCTGGCGCGCGAACCAGCCTTCCTGCGCCGTGCTGGTGAGAAACCGCGATGCCATCATCGGCGACAGGGTCAGCGCGACGATGCCCGAGATGATGACCGACCCCGCGAGCGTGAAGGCGAACTCGCGGAACAGGGTCCCGGTCAAGCCGGTGAGGAAGCCGATCGGCGCGTACACGGCGGCGAGCGTGATGGTCATGGCGACGACCGGGCCGACGATTTCACGGGCGCCGATGATGGCGGCGCGGAACGGCGTCTCGCCTTCCTCGATGTGCCGATAGACGTTCTCGACCACCACGATGGCGTCGTCGACGACGAGACCGATCGCCAGCACCATCGCCAACAGGGTCAGCAGATTGAAGCTGAAGCCCATCGCGCCCATGATGATGCCCACGCCGACCAGCGACAGCGGCATCGTCACGACCGGAATGATCACGGCGCGCAACGTACCTAGGAACAGGAAAATCACGATGATGACAATGCCGACGGCCAGCGCCAGCGTGCGCTCCACCTCCGCGATCGACGAGCGGATGAACTTGGTCGAATCGTAGGCGATCGTCATCTCGACCGTCGGCGGCAAGCCGCGCTCGATCGACGGTAGCACCGCGCGGATGTCGTTGACGATATTGAGTGGATTGCCGGTCGGCGTTGCGTTGATGCCGATAAACACGGAGTGGTTGCCGTTCATCAGCACCGAGACGTTGGTGCTTTGCGGACCGAGATCGACGTCGGCGACATCCCTCAGGCGTACGAGCGCGCCGTTCTGGGCCTTCACCACCATGCTCTTGAATTCATCCACCGACTTGAGGTCGGTGTTGGCGATGACGTTGGAGATGGTGAAATAGCCTTTCGCCTGGCCGGGCGCCGCCTGGTAGTTGTTCTGGAGCAGCGCGCCCGCCACATCGACCGCGGTGACGCCGTGCGACGCCATTTTCGTCGGATCGAGCCACACGCGCATCGCGTAGGTCTGACCGCCGAGGATGTCGGCGGACGCCACGCCGTCGACGGTCGCCAGCAGCGGCTGGACGTTGCGCGCGAGATAATCCGCGACCGCGGCCGCACTCAATTGCGAGGAATGGAAATTGATGTACATGACGCCGGTGGTCTGTCCGGTCGTCTTGATGATGATCGGGTCGAACGCGTCCTTCGGCAGCAGGTAACGAACCTGGTTGGTCTTGGCCATGACGTCGGTCATGGCGGTGCCCGGATCGTAATTGAGCTTGATGTTGACCACGATGGTGCTGGTGCCCAGCACCGACGTCGAGGTGATGTAGTCGATGCCTTCAGCCGACGACACCGCTTGCTCGATCGGCTGGGTGATAAAGCCCTGGACGATTTCGGCCGGCGCGCCCGGATAGATGGTCGTCACCGTGACGACCGTGTTTTCCATTTTCGGATATTGCCGCACCGGCAGATCGTAGAGCGCGCGCAATCCCAACAGCAGGATCAGGAGACTGACGACGATCGACAAGACCGGGCGGCGGATGAACAGGTCGGTGAAGCGCATCGGCCTAGTCCCGGGGCGGCTTAGCCGGCTTTTGGAGCGGTCCCTCTTTCGAGAGGCGCACGGGCGCGTTGTTGATGATCTTGAGCTGGCCCGAGCTTGCCACCATTTCCCCGGCCTTGAGGCCGGTCAGCACCGCGATCGCACCGTCGCGCCGTTCGCCCAATGTCACGAAACTCTGTGACGCGATGTATTTCGGCTGGCCCTTTTCATCCTTGCCGACCGGCTTGATGATATAGACCGAGGTACCGTACGGCGTGTATTCGACCGCCGTTTCCGGAATCGTGACCACGTCATGCTGGGGCGGCAGCACGACTTTCGCGTTGGCAAACATGCCGGGGCGGAGCGCATGATCCGCGTTGGCGATCGTCGCCTCGGCCTTGATGGCGCGCGTCTGCGGATCGATCTGCGGCTCGACCGTGGTGAGCTTGCCGGCGAAGGTCCGATTCGGATAGGCATCGACCGCGATATCGATCTGCTGGCCGATCTTGAGTTGGGCGCTCGCCTGCTCCGGCAGGGTGAAGTCGACATACATGGTGTCGAGATCGGTCAGCGTGGCGATCGCGGTGCCGGGATTGAGATACTGGCCGAGATTGACCTGACGGATGCCGAGCTCGCCTGCGAACGGCGCACGCACCGCCTTCTGCGTGATGATGGCCTGCTCCTTCGCGATGCCGGCGCGCGCCTGGTCCAGCGCCATCTGCGCCTGATCCTCGGCCTGCTGCGAGCCGAATTGCTGCTTCGCCAGGGTGTGCGCGCGCACCAGATTGACTTGCGCCAGTTTTTCCTGCGCCTGGAAATTGGCGAGGTCGGCGCGGTCGGGTTCGTCGTAGATCTGGACCAGCGGATCGCCGGCTTTCACGCTCTGCCCGGCCTCGAACATGATCGCGGTGATCCGGCCCGCGACTTCGGGCGCCACCGTCACTTGCCTCGCCGCCATCAGCGTGCCGATGCCTTCGAGATAGCGCGGCATGTCCTGCAGCGTCGCCGCGACCGCGGCAACCGGCGCCGGTGGCGGCGCCATCTTCGCCATGATCTGGCCGATCATCATCGTTTTGAAATTCTGGAACGCGTACAGGCCGAAGCCGACCGCACCCATCAGCACGATCACCAGTATCAGGCGGAAAATCAGCCGGCCGCGCGTCCGCGGCTTGCGCGGCCGCCCGGCGGCGCGCGGCAATGCATCCGTCATCGACTTGCTGCTCATACCCCTGCCATCCAATCCGCGATGCGCGAAACACCCTTGCCCGGCCGCTCCGCATTGCTGCCAGACCGACCAGGCGCTCGACACGCCCCCGTCTATTCCCTAGGATCATTCAATGCTTTAATATCTTAGCCAATAAGATACCAAAACGCCAAGAGGAGAAAATTAGGGTGTCGAGGCCGTCCGCAAAGCGCGCCGAAATCATGGCGGCGATGGAACGCGCCACGAAAACCCTGAGCGCGCAGAATCTGGCAGTTAGCCAAGCCATCGCCGAGCGCCTCGGCATCAATGTCAGCGATCTCGAATGCCTGACCCTGGCGCGGACCGCCGGCGACATCGGCGTAACGGCGGGCGATCTCGCCGCGGCCACCGCCCTGACCAGCGGTGCCATCACCGGCGTGATCGACCGGCTCGAGCGCGCGGGCCTGGTCCGCCGCGACCGCGACGCCAAGGACCGCCGCAAGGTCATCGTCCGGCCCACCGCCTGCGTGGAACAGCAAGTGCCGCCGCTGTTCGAGCCCCTCCATTGCTCGATGACCGCGATGTGGTCGTCCTATAGCGACGATCAGCTTGAGCTGATTCTCGACTTCCTCACCAAGGTCAGGGACGTGCTCAAGGCGGAAGGCACGGCCCTGCGGACGGCACCGCGCCGGGCCGATCGGGCGCAACCGCGAAAGAGCTTGCCCCGCCGCGCCGCTTGACGCGGAACCGCATCGGACCAACAATCATCGTGTTTCCAAGGGGTGCCCCAGCAAGGGCTGAGAGACCGCTGTATCGCGGAAACCCTTT
>JASHUX010000112.1 GCA_030039775.1 Alphaproteobacteria bacterium
ATTCTTGGCGCGCATCTCGGCCGACAGGATGCGCAGCGATTGCGACAGCGGCGTGCCGTACTGAATGCCCTGAATCAAGGTGGTGACAACGCTCTTGATCGCGGGCAGCCCGGCATTCTTGGCGAGGTTGTCGAGTGCGTCGCGCATCTGCGGCAGCACCCGCATTTCCGCCACGGTGTTGGCCAGCGCGGTCGCGATCACCGGGTTGGCGATGGCGATGTCGCGGCTGACGCGGTCGAGCGATTGCTCGAGGCCCAGCCCCGCCTCGACGCAGATCACCAGAAGGTCGAGCACGTCCGGCACGCCTTCGGCGAGTCTGCGGCGGCGGCGCTTGGCGATCCTACCGACGATCATGTCGGGCAGGCGCCACCCCGCGAGCGCCGGACCGACGACGGCGATGACACGATAGATAAAGCCGCCTGGCGCCACGCCGGTGGCGCCGAGCACGATCCACACCAGGACGACAAGGCCGACGCCGAGCGAGGCCTTCACCGCGACGAACGTGCGCAAGGCGTCGCGGCCGTTGATGCCGGCCTCGCCGAGCTGCGCCACGATTTTCGCCTGCTCCTTGGCGCCGACGAGCGGGCTTTCGACCAACACCAAGCCGATTTTCTGCAGGGCGGCCAAGCGCGACGGCGGACCCGTCGGCTTGGCCTCCGTCATGCCTTTCATCGTGGCGAGGCGGGCTCTGATCTGGCGTTCGCGCTCGGGCGCGCGCAACAGCAGCACCGCGTTGACCGCGACCGCGAGCAGGAAAAAACACGCGCCGCCCGCGAGAAGGAGGTGATTCGCCATCATGGGCTAGGCCGTCGCCTTGCGCAGCATGGCGCGCATCGACAGGATGGCGAAGGTGATCATACATATCGCGGCGCCGAGGATCCAGCCGCCGTGGGGATCGGTGAACAGCGGTTTGAAATACCCGGGTGTGATGAGCATGATCGCGCCCGACGTGACGAATGGCATCGCCGCCAGCACCATCGCCGAGGTCCGCGCTTCGGCGGTGAGCGCCTTGGTCTTGGCGCGCAGCTCGTCGCGCCGCCGCAGCACCGACGACAAGGTCGCGAGCGTCTCGGTGAGGTTGCCGCCCGATTCGCGCTGCAGCTGAATGCTGGCGACGAAGAAATTGAATTCGATCAGGCCGATTCGAGCAGCGGCGCGGCCCAGCGACTCTTCGACGGTGATACCGATGCGCGTGTCGGCGATCAGGCGCCGGAATTCGCGGCCGACCGGATCGGGCGTCTCGTTGCCGGCTGCTTCCATCGACGCCAGCACCGGCAGGCCGGCGCGCACCGCCCGGACGATCAGGTCAATGGCGTCGGGAAAACGCTGGGTAAAGTGCAGCAGGTTGCGCGCCCTTGCTATGCGGATGAACTGCCACGGCACCAGGAACGCCAACCCCAACGTCGCGATCATGGTCATCGCGAACCCGAGATGGAGGATGAAACCGACGAGCACGAGTCCGATTAACGCCGCGCCGACGCTAATCAACGTCGCTGTCCGCAGCGTGACGGTGTACCCGGTCGAGGCCAAAATCTTATCGACGCGGCTGCGATATTTTTCTGGGACCTTCATCATCCAGGGATCGGGCGACAGGACCTCGATTTCGGGCACCAGCGCCTTCGACTGCGTCGGCGCCGTCAGGCGTTGAAGCCGCGCCCCGATCATTTCGCGGCGCTTGTCGATATTGGAGCGCGCGATCAGCACGAGCGCGGCGATGCCGCAGATTCCCAGAACCGCGACGATCGCGATCGTGAGGAACATCGCTAGCGCTCCGCCGTCTCGAAGATTTCCATGAAGCGGCGTTCGAGCCCGGTTGGCGCGATCTTGGGCAGGAAATGCGGTCGGTAGCCGTGATTGATATAGCTGCCGCGCAGCGTGCCATCGCGATTCTCGCCCTCGTACTGGAAGGTGAACAGGTCTTGCGTGGTGACGGTGTCCCCCTCGAGGCCGATCACCTCGATGCAGTTTTGGATGCGGCGGATGCCGTCGCGCATGCGCTCGATCTGGATCACGAGATCGACAGCGCTGACGATTTGCTGGCGGATGACGCGAGCCGGCAAGCCGACGGCCGCCAAGAGCGCCATGTTCTCGACGCGGGCCAGACCATCGCGCGGGGTATTGGCGTGGACGGTCGACATCGAGCCGTCATGGCCGGTGTTCATGGCCTGAAGCATGTCGAACGACTCGCCGCCGCGCACCTCGCCGACGATGATGCGGTCGGGGCGCATGCGGAGCGCGTTCTTGAGGAGGTCGCGCTGGGTGATCTCGCCCTCGCCTTCGAGATTGGGCGGGCGGGTTTCGATCGAGACGACGTGCGGCAGATGAATCTGCAGTTCGGCCGCGTCCTCGATGGTGATGATACGCTCCGAGGGATCGATGTTGCGCGCGATCGCGTTCAATAGCGTCGTCTTGCCGGAGCCGGTGCCGCCGGAGATCAGGATATTGAGACGGGCGCGGGCCGAGAGTTCGAGGAAGTGCGCCAGCGGTGCCGACATGTTGCCCTGGCGCGCCATCATCTCCAGCGTGATTTGGCGGCGGGAAAATTTGCGGATCGAGATGGTCGGTCCGTTCAGCGCTAAGGGCGGCAGCAGGATGTTAACGCGGCTGCCGTCGGCGAGGCGCGCGTCGGCCATCGGCGACGCTTCGTCGACGCGCCGGCCGACCCCGGCGGCGATGCGCTGCGCGACGTTATTGACGTGCTGATTGTCGCGGAACCGGATTTGCGGCTGCTGCTCGATCTTGCCGGACTTTTCGACGAACACGCTGTTCGGTCCGTTGACCATGATGTCGGTGATGGAGTCGTCGTTGAGCAAAGTCTCGAGCGGCCCGAGCCCGATCATGTCGTCGATCAGCTCCTGCACGAGCATG
Source organism: Alphaproteobacteria bacterium (assembly GCA_030039775.1). GTDB lineage: Bacteria > Pseudomonadota > Alphaproteobacteria > ATCC43930 > CGMCC-115725 > JAATGI01. The sequence goes on from JASHUX010000112.1 coordinate 2,869, forward strand.
TCTTGCTCGCGGACATTGAGCTGCAGCCGTTGCTCGGCGCCGATCTCGGCGACGAGGCGCAAAATCTCCTTGCGGAAATCGTCGCGGGAAAGCCGCATCGCCGCCTCGGGATTGATCCGCAGCATGATGAGCTCGCGCATGCTTCCGCGCGCATGCTCCAACGATTCCGGCTTCGGAACGAGACCCGGCTGCGCCGGGATCTCCGCCGCCGGCGCCGGCACGATCTCGTGGGTGGTGCTTTCGACTATCCGCCGCCCAAAACCCGAACTGCTCATCCAAACCATCTCCGACGCTTGGTTTCGCGCCGGCCGATCAGCTCGCTTGCCAGATCCTGAATGCCCGTGGTCACGGGCCCCTTGGTCTCCGTGACCGCGGTGCCGGCGTTCGCAGCGGCGATGATGCTCTTGGGGTGATAAGGAATCGTTACGTCGATCGGCATCCCGATCGTGTCGGTCATCATCTTGGGTGAGATATCGTTCTTTCCCAACTCGCCGCTGCGGTTAAGCACCACGATATTGCGTTGATTCGCTTGCGGCGCGTCGAAAAAACGGCGCAAACGTACGGTGTCGCGGATCGAATGGGCAGTCTGGTCGGTGACGATGATGCGAATCGCCGCCTCATCCATCAACTGCTGGATGAAACTGCCGGAATGGCGCGGCACGTCGACCACGATGTAGTGGTATTGCTTGCGCAGCGGCTCAAACAGCGTCGGCAGCGCTTCCGGGTCGAATTTCACCGGAACGTCGAGCCGCTCTTCCGCCGCCAGGACGTAGAGGCGCTTGCCGGTCAGCACCAGGGTGCGCTCGAGATAAAGCTCGTCGATGCGAGTCGGGTTTTCCAACACCTCGCGCAAGCCGCCGCCGACTTTGACGTTGAGCGCCAGCGCAGCGTCGCCGAAAAAAATGTCGAGATCGAGCAGCGCCACGCGCCGCGTCTCGTTATTGGCGAGATACCAGGCGAGGCTGGTGGCGACCGTGGTGGTGCCGACGCCGCCGCGGGTGCCGAGCACCGCAACTACGCTGCCGAGCTTTTGATGCGAAAAACCGGCGGCTGCGGCCGCTGCGCCAGGCGTGCCGGTATCGAGCTGGACCGACAGCACGTTGTGCACCAACGAGCGGGTCAGCGGCTTGACAATATAGTCGCTGACGCCGGCGCGGATCAGGTTGCGGTAAAGCCCGACATCGTTGCGGTCGCCGACCACGACGACCGAGACGCCGGGCTCACAGACTTCCGCGAGCTTGTGGATTTCCGTCACCGGCAGCTCGCTGCCGGAGACGTCGACCATCAGCGCCGTCGGCGACCGCACCGACTGAAGATGGTTGACGACGCGACCGATATTGCCGCGATGCACGGAGCTGTTCGGTAGCGCCATTTCGAACACGCACTGCTTCACCACTTGCTCGCTGGCATCGTCTGTCAGGAACGCGGTGAAACGCTCACGCGCGCTGCCGCCGGCAAGCGCCAGCTCGGCGGCGGGATTGGCCGCGGGAAGGGCCGGCAAGCTCATTGACCGCCTCCGCCCGTGCCCTGTGCGACCGGCGACGTGGAGCTGATCGTGTCGAGCTTTTTAAGCTTGTCGGTCTCAAGCCGATGGATCGCGGCGGTGGTCATCCTGCTGTCAGTTTCGCCGCCGTCCTGGCCATGAACCAGGTCATGCGGATCGGCGACCTGGAGCTCCATCGCCGAGACGTAGGAACAGCCCCAATCGCTGGCGACGCGATTCTCGCTGTCGACGATATTGAGATGCTGGGTTTGCGGACAGTTCGGCAAGATGGCCACGGAGACGTTGGCGGTGAGCGTCAGTCTTATCGGCCCGCCGCCCGGTCCGTAGGTCGGCGGCGCGACTTTGATCTTGTTTTCCACGTAGCCCATGGCGAAGGCATGGCGGATGACAAGATCGATCGCGCCCGGCGACGCGTTGCCGGAGATCAGGAGACGCACGGTGTCGGGCCGGCCGGGCGCGGCGTCGCCGAGGAAATGATCGATCCGGACCCATTCGGCGTCGTCGACGGCGGCATTACCGCGCAGCTCGACCTTGAGATGCCGTTCCTGGTCGCGCACGACCACATGAGGCGGCGCTTCCGGCATCGGTCCGGTCAGCGTCCCCATCTCGTCGCCTTTCGGCTCGCACGCGGCTAGGACGAGCACGAACGCCAGCGGCGCGAATGCCGCGCCGCGCCGGATTCTATGGTATGTCGTCATCATTCGACCTCAAAGCCGGCATCGCCGAGCAAATGGGGGGCCGGGCTGGCGCTTTGCGGCAGCGGGCTGCCCGGAACCTCGCTACGCGGATGCGGACTTGCGATCAAACCGAACAGCGTGCGCTCGATATCGGTTGCCGGTTGCCACGCGTCGGTCGGATAGCGAATCGAGCGCGGATCGTCGATCGGCCGCACGATGTAAGGTGTCACGACGACCAGTAATTCAGATTCGCTGTGTTGGAAGTTCGACGAACGGAACAGCGCGCCGAGCACTGGCAAATCGCCGAGACCCGGAAAGCGTTGGATGTCGTTCGAATCGTTGTCCTGCAGCAGGCCGGCGATGGCGAAGCTCTGGCCGCTGCCCAGCTCGATCGTGGTCTCGGCGCGCCGCACCGTCAGCCCGGGGATAGTGGTGCCGTTAATAGTGATGCTGCCTGTCGAGCTGATCTGGCTGACTTCGGGCTTGACGTGCAGGCTGATATGGTTCGCCGACAGCACGGTCGGCACGAACGTCAGGCTGACGCCGTAGGACTGGAATTGGATCGTGGTGACGCCCAGGGCCTGCGACACTGGAATAGGGAATTCGCCGCCCGCCAGGAAGCTCGCCATCTCGCCGGAGATTGCGGTCAGGGTTGGCTCGGCTAGGATCGTTACCAGTCCTTCCTCGGCGAGCGCGTCTATCGCGGCGTTGATGTTAGCACCCGCGGTGTTGATGCCGCCGATGGCCGAACCGGGTTGAGCCGCGCCCTGGAGTGCTGACGCCGGTTGAAAATCGCTAAAAGACGGAAAGCCGCTGCCCACGGTGGGCAGCGGCGAATAAATGCTGCGGCCGGTATAGAGGCCGTACTGAAACGCGCCGGTTTGAAGGACCGCGTTCCAATTGAAGCCCAGCTGCTTCGTGATGGAGCGATCGATCTCGGCGATACGTACCCGCAACATCACTTGGACCGAGCTGCGCACCTTGACGCGGTCGTCGACCGGCGTCTTGTCGGGCACGTTTGCCGCGGCACTGCGCTGCGCCAGTGCGGCGGCGGCGGCATCGGCCGCGGTGCCGTCGACCACCAGCCCGTCCGCGGTGGTGCCGACATGGATGTCGCTGGAACCCGGCGTCGACGAGGTCAGTTGCTGGGCGCGCCCGATGGGATTGCGAACCTCGACGGTGACCGACCGCAGCAGAATGCCGTCGACGCCCAGCGCGTAGAGGCTGGTGCGGCCGCCTTTTTTGCCGAACACGAAAATATGATCGGCATTTGCGACCTGCACGTCGGCGATGGTGGGATCGGCGATGAACACATTCGTCGCCGGCGCCGGCAGCACGATCAACTTGCCCTGGCTGACATCGAGCGTCACGACGCCTTGCGGCTTGGCCGAAACCGGCAGGCCGATGCCGTCTTGATCGCCTGGATCGGCCGCCGGGCCTTTCGCCGGGCCGCCAGCGACGGCCGGCGCGGCCACGATGGCCAGCAAGAGAGCGACAGCGGCGATGCGGCGCATCGTCATGGCACCACCACGCGCTCGAGTTTTTCGCCGTGCATGACCCGGACGCCGCCCTGATCGCCGGACGCCGCAGCACCCGCCGCGCCGGGCGCATTTTTGCCGCCCGCCGCCACGGCTGCCTTTGGCGGCTGGACCGTTGCCGCAGCTTGCGACACGTCCTTGCTGAAGACCGGCGGAGGCGGCGCTTGTTTGGCCGGATTCTGATCGCCCGGCTGGGTGCCCGGCACGGCGTCGGCCAAAACGCCGCGAGTCGCCAGCGCGAGCTCGCCCATTTTGGCGGCTACGTCGACCTTTTCGGCCTGCAGCGCGGTCACCTCGAGCGTCACGGTCTGCGCCGGCCTCGCCTCTTTCTGCTGCGGCTCTGCACCGGCCTGAAGCCGCTGATCGACCGCGATCACGCGCAAATCGCTGGCGATGGTTTCAGCGGCGGCGCGGTTGGCGGGATCGGTTTCGTGGCCGGGAAAGACCTGGGTCAGCACGGCATCGACATGATCCCCTGGCGTTAAAAGTGCGTTATTGCCGGTGACAATGTTGACGGACATAGTGATGGCGTGCATGCCGGGGCGCAGCACGGCGGCGAGAAAGCCGGCGTCGCCCGGCTTCACCGTTTGGCCGCGTACCACGGCGTCGCCCTCGTCGAAGCGGATGCGCGACACGCCGCCGATGACTTCGCCGAAGACGCGGCGGTCGGCGGCCTGCTGTTCCTTGGGCGACGGCGCGGTGACACGAACGTAATCAGCCGCGGTGACGTTGCCGCCCGCGGGCGGCGCGAAACGAAGGTCGGGCGCCGTGATGAGGGTACCGGTCGGGATCGCCCGGGCCGCCACGACGACCATGGTTTGCGGCGGTGGAGGCGCCACCGGCGCCGCAACCGCGGCGGGCTGTTGTTGCGGCTGCGACGGACCGAAAACGCCGTAGAAGGCGGCCGCCGCGAGAGCCACGCCCGAGATCAGACCGAGCAGGAGCAGGACCACTCTGACCATCATGGCTGCGGCCCCATCGTGGCGTTTCCGTCCATCACGCGGTCCATAGGCCGCTCCGGTCGAGCGCCATCATCACGATGGCCGCGGCCCCGATCGCGACGCCGTAAGGGATGGTTGGGCGCTGTGCCGCGTGGTGCCGCACCACCAACAGCAAAACCGCCATGACGCCGCCGATTACCGCCATCAAAAGCAGGAACTGCGCCGTCGCTGGCGCGCCCAACAACAGCACGGCCGCGGCCAGGAGCTTGACGTCGCCGCCGCCGATCCAGCCTTGCGAGAAGCACAGCGCCGACACGACCAAGACGATCGCGGCGACCGCGAACGCCCATAGCGCCGGCTCGATCTGTCCGATCACCGCCCACTTCAGCGCCGCCGCCCCGGTCACCGCGAGCGGCAGGGCGTTCGGTATGCTGCGATGCATGATGTCGTGGTAGCACGCGATCAGAAATACGAAGGATGCCGCCGCGCAAATCACCAGCAACACGCCCTGCCCCTTCCCGCGATTGCGGCCCGAGCGCGTTTCCGCCGGTCAGGCAAAACCGTCGCACGGTACCGGCGCAGCCGACCCGTGGCCGGGCCAGCCACAACAGACGAAATCCGGCGCCTCAGATCGTATTGGCGACGGTTGAAAACACCTTACTAATATTGGTGCCGAGCAAGCTTACGCCACCAATGATTACAACCGCGACGAGTGCCGCGATCAGCGCATATTCCAGCGCCGTCACGCCACGCTTGTCGCCATAAATAGCTCTCAACATGCCGAGCATTCCGTTCTCCGATGCCGAACATCCCATGCTCACCCCTGGCGAGAACATGGGCAATTGCCCTAATTATCAGCTGTCCACACACCGTATCTTGGGATATGCTAACAACAGCCTAACCACAATTAGATACAAACTAATTATTGATCGTTAACATAGATTCGGTAGCCATACAAGTGGCACCAAAGGAAAATTTGGGTTTGGGTATCGTAGAACAAGGGGTTATAGGACGATATTCGATGACCGAACCGCGCATCATGATCGTCACCGCCGTGCTCGACGATTGGGAGGCGTTTCAGCGGCTGGTTGCGGAATTGGGCGGCATCGAGGTCGGCGGCCCGGATCGCCGGTTCGAGCTTCTCGTGGTCGATGACGGCTCCAATTCGCCGTTTGACATCCGGCAGTTGGCGCTGCCACCCCAGGGCGCGATCCGCGCCGTCATGCTGATCCGCTTGGCCCTCAACCTCGGTCATCAGCGCGCCATCGCCGTCGGCCTCACCGAGGCGGCGCTCCGCGACGACATCGACGCGGTCGTGGTGATGGATGGCGACGGCGAGGACCGGCCTGCGGATATCCCCGCGCTACTCAACGCGCATCGTGTCGCGCCCGACGCGGTGATTTTGGCGCAGCGGGCGCGGCGGTCGGAATCGATCACATTCAAAGCCGGCGTTTTTGCCTATCGCGTCCTGTTTCGCGTGCTGGCGCGCCAGAACGTCGAGTTCGGCAATTTCGCGCTGGTGCCGATGGCGGCGGTGCGCCGCCTCAGCCATATGCCGGACCTGTGGAACAATCTGCCGGCGACGGTGCTGCGCTCGCGGCTGCCTTACCGTTTGGTGCCGACGGCGCGCGGCCGCCGTTACGCCGGCCGCTCGAAAATGAACTGGAACGGCCTAGTGATTCATGGCCTGTCGGCGATGTCGGTTTATTCCGACGTGATCTTCGTCCGCCTGTCGATGGCGTCGGCGGCGGTCGCGGCGGTGGCGCTGCTCGGCATCGTCATCGCGATCGTCATTCGCTTCGCCACCAACCTCGCGACGCCGGGCTGGGCCTCGACGGTGGTCGGCGTGTTCATGATCCTGCTCGTCCAAATGCTCGCGGCGACGATGATCGCGTCGCTCGCGCTGTTGGGTGCGCGCAGCCGCCGGCCGTTCGTGCCCAAGACCGATTGCGCGCAATTCGTCGCGTCGCGCGATTCGATCGCGGCGCCATGAATCGGCCCTGTCCCGGCGGCGAGTTGACGCTGTTCGTGGCCGCGCGTCACTGGAAGCGCTATGTCGCCGCGATGATGGCGCCGTTCATCGGCGAGCGGGTGCTGGAGGTCGGCGCCGGCCTCGGCGGCAACATCCCCTATCTCCACCATGGGCGCGTGCGCGACTGGCTGTGCCTCGAGCCCGACCGGGCGATGGCGACGGGAATCGGCGTCATGATCGCCGCCGGCACGGAGGGCGTGCCGCCGGGCGCGGCGTTCGATTCGATCCTCTATCTCGACGTGCTCGAGCATATCGCCGACGACCGCGCCGAGCTGGCGCGCGCGATGACGCTGCTCGGCGCCGGCGGCACGCTGATCGTCTTGACGCCCGCGCATCAATTTCTATTCAGTCCGTTCGACGCCGCGATAGGTCATTATCGCCGGTACGCCCGGACCGGGTTGCTCGGTGTGGCGCCAGCGCCGGCGGGGCTGCGCCGGTGCCGCATGCTGGATTCGGTCGGCTTCTTCGCGTCGCTCGCCAAGCGCCTGTTGCTGCGGTCGGCGCTTCCGACGGCGAGCGAGATCGCGCTGTGGGACCGCACAATGGTGCCGGTGTCGCGCCGTCTCGACCCGCTTCTCGGTTATCGTTTCGGCAAGAGCGTGCTCGCGGTGTGGCAAGCGCCATGAAAATGGCGTGGCCGATCGCGGCGCTGGGCGGTGGCTTCGCCGCGCTCGCCGCGTTCGCGCTGCTCTACCGCTTCGACCCGCCGCTCTATATCGCGATCCTCGACGGCTGGGGCGCGACCCCATTCCGGTTTCCGTTTCTCGACACGCATGCCGTGTTGGCAGCGCTCCAATGCACGGCGCAAGGCTATGACACCTACCTGCACGATCCGTGCGATGTGCTGACGCGCGCCTTCGTCTATTCGCCCATCATTCTCGAAGCGGCGACGGCGCCGGTCTCTCTCGCGTGGAACAATTGGGTCGGCATGACGCTCGCGGCGGCGTTCGTCTCCGCGGTTGCCGGCCTGCCGGCGCCGCGCGGCGCGCGCGCATGGGCGATCATGGTGCTCGCCGGTTTCTCGACCATGACGATCTTCGCGGTCGAGCGCGGAAATATTGATCTTCTCATTTTCGTTCTGCTGGCGCTCGCCGTGCATTTGTTGCGCGGCCGTCCCGCCGCGCGCACCTTCGCTTATGCCGCGGTCGTGGTCGCGGCCCTGCTGAAATATTATCCGATCGTCGCGATGATTGCGGCGCTGCGCGAGCAACCGCGCCGCGTCGCGGCCATTGCTGCATCGGCGGCCGCGGTCGGCGCCATGTTCCTGGCGTATTACTGGCACGGGCTGCACGAAGCGATGACGCGCGTGCCCACCGGCTCCTATTTCACCGACTTTTTCGGCGCCACGAATTTGCCGTTCGGGCTCGCAACGCTGTTGTCGCCGATGGCGGAGAAATGGCCGGGGTCGGCGCCGGTTTTGGCGATCCTGCCGTGGCCGATCTTGGCGCTCCTGCTCGTGTCGTGCATTCGCCAAGCATTTGCGCGCGGCGCCGACGGCGATCCGCTCGACGAATTGTCCGACGGCCGCGCGCTGTT
>JASHUX010000113.1 GCA_030039775.1 Alphaproteobacteria bacterium
GAGATTGACGTCGATCTGCCAGTCCCAATCGTCGAAGGTCGCCTTTTCGACCGGCCCAAACTGGCTCACGCCAGCGGTGTTGCAAACAAGTTGCACCGGGCCGAACACCCGCTCCGCCTCGTCGACGGCGCGGCGGCACGCGTCGCGGTCGGTTATGTCGAGCTTGATTGGATGGACGGCGGCGGTGGTCGTCCGGAAATGCGTCATCGCCTCGTCGAGATGGTCCTGCCGGACATCGGCAATCACCACTTTCATGCCCGCTTCTTGGGCAAAGACCTTCGCTTGGCCGAGCGCGACGCCCGAGCCGCCGCCGGTCACGAACGCGACCTTTCCCGCCAAATCCTTCATCGGCCGTTCCCTCGCTTGCGCCGGCCGCTTTCGCGATGTGGACCGGACATTAAATTATATGACATCACTAAATATATATGATAACCACAAACGCGAAGCGGCAAACAAAGATAACCTGCCGCGGCAAGCAAAATCGAACCCAGGGAGGGTGGACCGTGACAAGCAAAATTGCGCTTTTCGGCGCGTTGGCCGCCATGGCTGCGGGAACGGTCGCGGCGGGCATGCATACCGCGCAGGCACAGAGCTTGCGGGTGGCGATGAACGCCGATCCGGACGTCCTCGACATGACGCAGTCCACCAACCCGCCCCAGGGGCTGGCGACGTTGTCGAACGTCTATGAGGGGATGTGGGGCTTCAATCCCGACGGCACCAAGCGGGCAGGCCTGGTCACCTCCACCGATGTGTCGCCGGACGGCAAAACCATCACGATGCATCTGCGCCATGGCGTGAAATTCCAATCGGGCGACCCTTTCACGTCGAAGGACGTGCTGTGGAGCCATGAGCGGATGCTGAAGAAGACCTGGTTCTACCGCGGCTTCGCGCGCTTCATCGATCACATGGAGGCGCCGGACGATTACACCGTCGTGGTCAAGATGAAACAGGTCGACGCGCAGTTCCTTGCGCTGCCGGCGCTGGTCATCGCGTCCAAGACCTATTTCGACCGCGTCGGCGAGGCCGAGTTCGCCAAGCATCCGGTCGGAACCGGCCCCTATAAGATCGTCAACTACGTGCCGGGCCAATATCTCGATCTCGCGACCTGGGACGGCGCCTGGGACACCAAGCCGCAAGTCCAGAGCGCGCATTTCGTCTTTGTCCAGGACGACAACACCCGCGTGGCCAAGCTGCGCGCGGGCGAAGTCGACTTGATTATGGCGACGCCTTATGCCGACTACGATGAACTCAAGAAGGCCGGTTACACCGAAGTGAAGTTGCCGGTGCATCCGACCCAGTCGGTGCAGATGTCGTTGATCAACAAGCATACGCCATGGGCCGATGTCCGCGTCCGCGAGGCGATGGCCTATGCCATCGACAAAAACGCGATCGTCAAAGGCCTGCTGCACGGCGTGCCGACCGACTATCCGCGGCTGATGCCCGACGAGCTCGGCTACGATCCGAAGCTCAAGGACTACAAGTACGACCCGAAGAAGGCGCGGCAACTCCTCGACGAGGCCGGCTACGCCAACGGGTTCAGCATGCCGCTCTATGTCTCGACCGGCGTCTATTTCGGCACCCAGGAGACGGCGGAGGCGGTGGCGCTCTATCTGAAGCAGAACCTCAACATCACCACCAAGATGCAGGGCATCCAGCTGATTCAGCTCTTGCAACTCATCGGCCGGATGGCGAAAGATCCGAACGGCGAATACGTTTCGGTCGCCGGTCTTCCGGTTGCCAACCTGCCGACGCCGCTCGAAGGCGTGTCGCTGGCCTATTACGGCAAGGCGCCGTTTGCCCTCTATCATGACGACGTGATGGACGCGCTTTATGAAAAGGCGGACGGCACGCTCGATCCGAAGGAGCAAGGCGCGCTGATCAAGCAGATGATGGCGCGCGAGCAGCAAGAGCTGCAAACCATCACGCTGTGGCAATACGTCGACGTCTACGCGATGCGCAAGGGCGTCACCTACCGGCCCGGCATCCATGGGCTCGAGGTGGTCTACCTGCCCCAAGTCCATGTCGGCATGTGAAGCGGTGCGCCGGCGGTAGCGGCGGCGACGGCCGCCGCGACCGTGCGGCTTGTTCAGTAACGGGGAGGGCGAACGATGGCATTCAAGGCGTCGGCACTAGTGTCCGTGGCCGCGGCGGCGGCCCTTGCGTATAGCTTAGCGATCCCGGCCATGGCGGCGGACCAAAAGCCGCTGCGGGTCGCGATGAATGCCGACCCTGACGTTCTCGACATGACGGTTTCGACTAACCCGCCGCAGGGTCTGGCGACGATGGTCAACGTCTATGAGGGCCTCGTTCGGGGCGACGCCGAGGGTCACACCATCCCGAGCCTCGCCGAAGCGTGGGACGTCTTGGACGGCGGCAAGACCATCGTCATGCATCTGCGCCACGGGGTTAAGTTCCAGTCGGGCGACCCGTTCACGTCGGCCGACGTGCTGTGGAGCCACGAGCGCATGTCGAAGAAGACATGGTTCTACGCGCTGAGCTTCGCCAAGTTCATCACCAAAGTCGAGGCGCTCGATCCCTACACCGTCAAATGGACCTTCAAGCAGCCGGACGCCCAATTCCTGCTGGTGCCGGCGTTGATCGTCGCGTCCAAGACGTATTTCGACCGGGTCGGCGAAAAGGAATTCACCAAGCATCCGGTCGGCACCGGCCCTTACAAGATCGTCGACTACAAGCCCGCGGAATACCTCGATTTGACGCGGTTCGACGATTATTGGGGCACGAAGCCGCAGATCAAGGACGCACACTTCGTATTCGTGCAGGACGACAATACCCGCGTCGCGAAGTTGCAGGCGGGCGAAGTCGATCTGATCATGGCGACGCCATACTCGGCTTACGATCAGCTCAAGGGCCAGGGCTTCACCGAAATTAAGCTGCCGGTCCATCCGACGCAGTCGATCCAGATGCAGCTCACCAACCCGCATTCGCCATGGCATGACCTGCGGGTGCGTAAGGCGATGGCCTATGCGATCGATCGCGACGCCCTCGTAAAGGGGCTGCTGCACGGCATGCCGACCGATTATCCGCGCTTGATGCCGGACGAGAACGGCTACGATCCGAATCTGATCGATTACAAATACGATCCCGCCAAGGCACGCCAACTCCTGAGCGAGGCGGGCTACGCCAACGGGTTCAGCATGCCGCTTTACTATTCCTCAGGCGTTTATTTCGGCACGGTCGAGACGGCGGAGGCGGTGGCGCTCTATCTCAAGCAGAATCTCAACATCACCAGCAAGGTGCAGGGCATCCAGCTCATCCAGCTATTGCAGATGCTGGGCCGCATTGCGCGCGATCCAAAGGCCGAATATGTCGGCGTGGCGGGATTGCCGATCGCCAATCTGCCGACGCCCATCGAAGGCGTGGCGCTCGCTTACTCGGGCATGTTCGCGATGTACAAGAACGACAAGCTCGATGCGCTGTTGGCGAAGGCGGATTCGCTCCTCGACGTGAAGGAGCAGGCGCCGTACATCAAGCAGATGATGGAGCTCGAGCAGGAGGATCTATCGACCATCACGCTGTGGCAGTATGTCGACGTCTACGCGATGCGGAAGGGGATCGAGTACGCGCCGCTGCGGCACGGGCTCGAGGTCGTCTATCTGCCGATGGTCAAGGAGACGATGTAGTCGGCCGGCGTTGGCGGACCCGGCGAGATTCGAACTCACGACCTCTGCCTTCGGAGGGCAG
>JASHUX010000114.1 GCA_030039775.1 Alphaproteobacteria bacterium
TCGCCCGACCTACGACGGCGAAGGCGACGAGCCGGTGGTGCTGCCGTCGCGCTTCCCAAACTTGTTGGCGAACGGTGCCAGCGGCATCGCGGTCGGCATGGCAACCAGCATCCCGCCACACAATGCCGGCGAGCTGTGCGACGCGCTGATCCATCTCATCAATCACAAGCGCGCGTCGGTGGCCGATTTGGTCGCGCTGGTCAAAGGACCGGACTTTCCCACGGGCGGCGTGCTCGTGGAGGCGCCTGACGCGATCCGCGACGCGTACGAAACGGGGCGCGGCAGTTTCCGCCTGCGTGCGAAATGGCAAACCGAGCCGCTCGGCCATGGCCAGTACCGGATCATCGTCACCGAGATTCCCTATCAGGTGCAGAAGGCGCAGCTTGTGGAGCGCATCGCCGCGCTGCTCGAGGAACGCAAGCTGCCGCTCTTGGGCGATCTGCGCGATGAATCGACGGATGTGGTGCGCCTGGTGCTCGAGCCGAAGACCCGCAACGTCGATGGCGCGGTGCTGATGGAAAGCCTGTTCCGCGCGACGGAGCTGGAAAAGCGCATCCCGCTCAATCTCAACGTGCTCGACGCGTCGGGCGTGCCGCGGGTTATGGATCTGAAGGAGGCGCTGCAGGCCTTTCTCGATCACCGTCGCGTCGTACTGCAGCGCGTTTCGCAATTCCGTCTCGACGCGATCGCGCGGCGCAGCGAGATCCTGCGCGGCTTCATGATCGTCTACCTCAATCTCGACGAGGTGATCCGCATCATCCGCCAATATGACGATGCGAAGGAACGGATCGTCAAGCGCTGGAAGCTGACCGAGACGCAGGCCGAGGCCATTCTCGACATGCGGCTGCGCGCGTTGCGCCGTCTCGAGGAGCTGGCGATCAAGAAGGAATTAGAGGGGTTGCGCGCCGAGGAAACCGATCTGAAGGCGCTGCTCGGCGACGAACGCAAGCAGTGGAAGTCCATCGCCGCCGAAATGACGGACATCAAGAAGCAATTCGGCCAGGCAACGGCACTTGGCAAGCGGCGCACCGAAATCGGCCAACCGCCGGCGGAGATCCAGGTACCGGTTGAGGCGCTGATCGAGCGCGAGCCCGTCACCGTGCTGTGCTCGGCGAAGGGATGGATCCGTGCGGTAAAGGGGCACAATCCATCGCTCGCCGACCTGCGCTACAAGGAAGGCGACGAGGGCAAGTTCGCGGTCCAGGCCTCGACCACCGACAAGCTGCTGCTGCTTGGCTCGAACGGCCGGTTCTACACGCTCGGCGTCGATAAGCTCCCCGGCGGGCGCGGCCATGGCGAACCGGTCCGGCTGATGATCGAGCTTGCCAATGAGCACGATATTGTCGCGATGTTGATTTATCGCGAGGGCCAAAAGTTGTTGTTGGCGTCGAGCGATGGGCGCGGCTTTATCGCGCCGGCCGACGAAGCGCTGGCGCAGACTCGCGCCGGCAAGGTGGTGATGAATCCGGCGGAGGACGCCGCGGCTCTCGTTGCGGTCGTCGCCGAGGGCGATAGCGTCGCGGTGGTTGGCGACAATCACAAGATGATCGTGTTTCCGCTCGCCGAAATCCCGGAGATGGCGCGCGGCCGCGGCGTGATCCTCCAGCGCTACCACGAAGGCGGCCTTGCGGACGTGAAGGTGTTCACGAAGGCGGACGGGCTGACGTGGCGCCAAGGCGAAAGCCGCACCCGAACCGAGACCGAACTCGGCCCATGGGAAGGTATCCGCGCTCAAGCCGGCCGCCTTGCTCCGCCTGGGTTCCCGAAGAGCAACCGATTTGGCTGAGCCGACCGTCCTCGATTGCAAGGGGCTTAAATGCCCGCTGCCCGTCTTGAAGGCGCGCAAGGCGATGAAGGCGCTGGCAGCGGGCGCGGTATTGCGCGTGCTCGCGACCGATCCGGGCGCGGTCGGCGACTTTCAGCATTTCTGCCAGGTAACGGGAAACCGTCTGCTCGCCCATCGCAGCGACGACGGCGTCCTGATATTCGACATCGCGAAGGGCGAATGAAAATGGCCCGCCGAAACGGGCCATCTGTACGATTTCGGAGAATTTAGCGGACGGTGGTGCTGATCGACGCCGCTTGGAACGGTCTCGCCGGCTCGTCGGCAAGCGCCTGGGCATACTGCGTCGGATCGGTCAGCAGCCGCTCGGCGACTTCGACATCGACATTGCGGTCAATCCGGGACGCCGGGCACTGGGCGCGCAGCGCGTCCCAGCCGTGATCGTCGAGCGCGGAGCGCGGCAGGCCGGGGATCGGCTCAGCGTCGTTGGCGCTCGCGATGTTGGCGGTGCACACCACCGGCACCACGCCGTGATGATGCAGGATGTAGCCGCCGGGCGGGATGAGCTTTGCCCAGGTTACGGTGAGCTCGCCCTGGTTGGGCAGATGGATTACGTCCTGCACCGTGCCCTTGCCATAGGACGAGGTGCCGACGATGACGGCGCGGTGGTCGTCTTGGAGCGCCGACGCGACGATCTCCGACGCCGAGGCCGAACCGCCATTGACCAACACGACCAGCGGCAACGTCTCTGCGGGCCGATCGCGGGTCACGTCGAATACTTGATTGCTTTCGGGGACGCGGCCCTTGGTCGAAACGACGCGGCCGGTTTCCAGGAACAAGCTGGCCACTAGAACCGACTGATCGACCAAACCGCCGGGATTGCCGCGCAGGTCGAGGATCAGGCCGCGCAGCGCCGAACCCATCTCACGATGCGCCTCGGCCAATTGCTCCTCAAGATTGTCGGCGGTGCGGGCATTGAAGCTAGCGACGCGGAACACAGCGACGTGATCGTCATGCGTCATGGTCACGGTCTTCATCACGATGTGCGACCGGCGCATCGTAACAGTCACCGGGTTCGTGCCGCCGTCACGCAGCACGGTTAGATGCAATTCCGAGCCGACCGGGCCGCGCAACCGCTCCGCGACGCCTTCCGCTGGCATTTCGGCGGCACTAATGCCGTCGACGGCGGTGATGTGATCGCCACCGGCGAGGCCGGCAGCGGCGGCTGGGGAATCCGGCAAAACCATAGCGATGCGCACCGACGCGCCTTCGCCATCGAGCGTGACGCCGATGCCGCCATAACCGTCGCGATTGTCACGGTGTTCGGTCGCGATCTGAGGCGCGGCGTAACGGCTGAACCTGTCGAGAAGCTTAAGTCCGCCATCGATCACGGTCTCGTCCAGCGCATCCTCGGACTTCGCGGCGATGTCGGGCGAATATTGCTTGGCGCGATCCAGCACCGACGCCGTCACCCAGCCCCAGCCCTGATTGTCGTCGGCGGCCGGCGCTGGCACATCGAGCAGCACATTGTGCCATTGCCGGAACACGACGCGGTCGCCTTCGCGTCCGATCGACAATGTTGGATCCAGCGTCATCGTGCTTTGCAGCCCGGCCATCGCCAAGCTGTCCGACGTCAGCGGATCGATATAATGACTGCGGATAGCGTGATAGGTCGCCGCGAACAGTGTGGGATCGGCTTGGACCGCCGCCTGCGCGTTCGGCAAATTCCGTATCTCAACGGGGGCCGCACTGGATGAAGCCAACACGGCAAGAGTCCAAGCACTACCGACAGCGACCGCGAAACCGCGGCACAATAAATCCCGCCCGCCCAACATCTCCTACCTCCGCGAAACCATCATCGCGGAAAGAGGCTAGCAGGAGCAAGTGATTATACGGTTAATGGCGTCGGCGACTCGCGGAGTTTCCGCGAGTCGTTTGATTTCGTTGATTTTCTTTACCCGCCGCCGGGGTAAAGGCGAGGCTGCCGGTAACCGCGTCGGCCTCCGCCAGCGTCACCCGCATCGCGTCGCCGAGCGTAAACGTCTTGTTAGTACGTCGCCCGATCAGGCGATGACGCTTTTCGTCGAACACATAGAAATCGCCGCCGAGCATCGAGATCGGCACCAACCCGTCGGCACCGGTTTCGTCGAGCGTGACGAATAGGCCCGCCCGCGTGACGCCGTTAACCCGCGCGCCAAACGTTGCACCAATACGCTCGCCCAAGAAGGCGGCGGTATAGCGGTCGAGCGCCCCGCGTTCGGCCGCGGCGGCGCGGCGCTCGGTCATCGAGATGTGCTCGCCCATCGCGACGGATTCGTCGTGCGGCCAATCGGCAGGATCGGCGTTGTCCCAACGGTGTCCCGCTATCAAGGCCCGATGCACCAGGAGGTCGGCGTAACGCCGGATCGGCGAGGTGAAATGCGCATAGGATCGAAGCGCCAAGCCGAAATGGCCGATATTGTCGGGGCTGTAGACCGCCTGCGCCTGGCTCCGCAGCACCAGCGTGTTGATCATGGTCGCCTGCGGCGTGTCTTTGGCGCGATCGAGGATCTGATTGAAGTGCCGTGGCCGGATCACCTGACCCTTCGCCAGGGTCAGGCCCGGGATACGCAGCTCGATCAGAAAATCGCGCAGCGCCGCGAGCTTCGCCGGGTCGGGCGCGTCATGGACGCGGTACATGCAGGGTAGGTGCAGCCGCTGCAACGTCTCCGCCGCCGCGACATTGGCGGCAATCATGAACTCCTCGATCAGCTTATGGCTATCGTACCGCGGCCGCGGTTCGATCTTCTCGATGCGCCCGGCATCGTTGATCGTGACTTTACGCTCGGGTAGGTCGAGATCGAGGGTGCCGCGCTTTCGTCGCGCCTTGTCGAGCGCCCGGTAGGCACCGTAAAGCGGCTGCAGCACTGGCTCGACCAGCGGCCGCGTTTTATCGCCGGGGCGGCCGTCGATCGCCGCCTGAACCTCATCGTAGGTAAGGCGCGCGGCGGAGCGCATCAGCCCGCGCACGAAGCGATGGCGCACCAGATTACCGTCACCGTCGATCCAGAGATGCACCGCGAGACAGGCACGATCGACCTCTGGCTTGAGCGAGCAAAGTTCGTTCGACAGCGCTTCGGGCAGCATCGGCACGACGCGATCGGGGAAATAGACCGAGTTGCCGCGATCGCGTGCCGCCCGGTCGAGCGCGTCGCCGGCACGCACATACCAAGCCACATCCGCGATCGCGACCAGGAGATGCCAGCCGCCGTCATGGTCGGGATCGGGCTCGGCCCAGACCGCATCGTCGAAATCGCGCGCATCGGTGCCGTCGATGGTGACCAGCGGGATCGGACGCAAATCGGTTCGGCTGCCGAGCGGTACCGGGCGCGCTTCGTCGGCGATCTGGGCGGCGGCCGTCGGAAACGCGGTCGGAATGCCGTGCGTCGCTATGGCGATAAGGCTGAAGGCGCGGGGCTCGTCGCGATGGCCGATGCGCTCCAGCACTTTCGCTTGCGGCAGGCCGAGGCGGGGGCCCGGCATAGCCTCGGACAGCACGATCTCACCGTCCGTCGCGCCCGCGCTGTCGAGCGTGGGGATGCGGAATTCGGATCTGATCTTGCGGTCGGTCGGTTCGAGCCGGCCGCCGTCGCGGTCGGCATGGAAAATGCCGACGATGCGGTCGGGCGCGCCTTCGATCGCGCGGACGATCCATGCCTCGTAGCCGCCGTCGTCCCGCTTTGCGAAGCGCGCGATCGCACGCTCGCCGCGGCCGAGCGCCGGCGTTTTCGGCTCCGGCACGACGACGATCCGCGGCGCGTCGCCTTCGCCGCGCCAGCCGACTGGACGCGCCACCATATCGCCGTCGAAGTCGACATCGACGATTTCGACGACGCCGATTTCCGGCAAATTCGTGATCGCCGCGAGCTTGCTTTTCGGTCCGCGTTCGACCGAGCCGGACCGTTCGATGTCGCGCAGCAGGCCTTTCAGCGCAACGCGCTGGCTCGGCGGCACCTTGAAGGCGCGGCTCAGATCGCGCCGCGCCAACGGCACGGGGCTCGAAGCGATGTAATCGAGCACTTCCTCGCGCGTCGGCAACCGCCCGAGGCGCGGCGGTTTGGGTTGGTTGCGGTTCGGTTGCCCCTTTGACGGCGCGCTTCGCGGGCGCTCGGGACGATAAATGTTTTTCCGTGCCATTTAGTAGTATCGCGGAATCGGT
>JASHUX010000115.1 GCA_030039775.1 Alphaproteobacteria bacterium
TCTTTCCACCGGTATTGTTCGGCCTAAGTCTGCTCTTCCTGCGCAAACAGGACGTCTAACATGCCGAGCCTCTCCAACATTTTCTGGCTCGGCACCAAGGAATTGCGCAGCCTCGTCCGCGATCCGGTCCTGCTGGCGCTGATCGCGTGGGGATTTTCGCTCAACGTCTATCTTCAAGCCGCGAGCACCACGCAGGAACTCAACAACGGCGCGATCGCCGTGGTCGATGAGGACCATTCGGCATTGTCGCGGCGGATCGTCGCCGCCTTTCTGCCACCATACTGGAAGCCGCCGCAGATCATTGCGGAGCGAGACATCCTGCCCGATCTCGACCAAGGGAAATTCACGTTCATTCTCGATATCCCGCCGAATTTCCAGCGCGACGCGCTCGGCGGCCGGAACCCCGGCATTCAGCTCAATATCGATGCGACGGCCATGGTGCAAGCTGGGCTCGGCTCCGGTTACGCGCAGCAAATCATCGACATGGAAATCGCGAACTTCGTCTCGCGCAACGAGGGCACGTTTTTGTCGCGCTCGCAAAATGTACCGGCATCGCCCGCGACCCTGGCGGTTCGCATCGCCTTTAATCCCAACGATACGACGTCCTGGTTCACCAGCGTGATGGGCATTGTGAACAACGTCAATCTGTTGGCCATCATCCTCGCCGGCGCGGCGATCGTTCGCGAGCGCGAGCACGGCACGATGGACCATCTTCTGGTCATGCCGGTGACGCCGTTCGAGATCGCGATGTCGAAGATTTGGGCGAACGGCCTGGTCATTACCGTCGCGGCCGGTCTGTCGCTGGAAATTCTGGTGCGCTGGCTGTTGGGGATTCCGATCGTCGGGTCGGTGCCGCTGTTCATGGCGGGCGCGGTGCTGTATCTGTTCTTCGCAACCTCGGTCGGCATTTTCTTGGGCACGGTCGCGCGTTCGATGCCGCAACTCGGGCTGTTGTTCATCCTCGTTGCCTATCCGCTGATGATGCTGTCGGGCAGTAACACGCCGCTCGAAAGCATGAACCCCCTCCTGCGCACGGTGATGGAAGCGTCGCCATCGACCCATTTCGTGTCGTTCGCGCAGGAAATTCTATTTCACGGCGCCGGAATCGATGTGGTGTGGTGGCGCTTCCTTGCGGTGACGCTGATCGGCGGCATGTTCTGCGGCCTGGCGCTCTTGCGGTTCCGGGCCGCGTCGGCGCAGACCGGATAAGGACGCGAGGAAGCCGGTGGCTAAAACCATTACCGCCACGCGTCGCGGCGCGTTTGCCCAGTCGGTCAAGATGCTTGCGACACGCCAGTTCGGCACTTTCATAATCGCCAGTCTGCTATCGAACATGGGCACCTGGGCGCAGCAGGTGGCGGAGCCGTGGCTGTTGCTCAGCATCGGTGCGTCGCCGTTGCTTCTGGGCCTCGATTCTTTTGCTGCGAGCGCCCCGGTCTTTTTGTTGACTTTGCTCGGCGGTCTGATGGCAGACCGCGGCGATCGCCGCCGCATAATCACCTTTTTCCAATCGATTCAGATGCTTTGTCCGGTTGCGGTAGTCGGCCTCCTGCTCGGTGGCAGCATCGCGCCCTGGATGGTGATCGGGCTGTCACTGGTGGTCGGCATCACCGATGCTCTATCGATGCCGTCCTTTCAATCCATCGTTCCTTCCATCGTCCGCCGTGAACAGATACCGGCCGCGCTGGCGTTGAGCTCAACTCAGTTCAATCTATCGCGCATATTGGGGCCAGCGTTGGCCGGCGTCGTGATGGCGAGCGTCGGCGCGATCGGCTGTTTTGTGCTCAATGCCGTGTCGTTCATACCGTTCATTGGCGTTGCCATCTGGATACTGCCGCGCCGTGGGCAACGGCCGCCCGCGCGCGATCGCTTTGACCGTCGTCATCTTTTCGCCGGCGCCCGTGTCGTCGCCCGCGACCCATCGCTGCGCAGTGCGCTACTAACAGTGCTTGTCACGAGCCTCTTTTGTGGCCCGCTTGTTACTTTCGCGCCCGTTCTCGTGAAGCAAGCAATGCACCGGGACGTCGGCGATTTCAGTCTGGCGGTAACCGCATTTGGCCTCGGCGGGCTCGCCGGCGCCATCATGCTCCTCGGCATCGATCCCGGGCGCGATCGTCGATTCTTTTGCTCGCTCGGGGCTGTAATTTATGCCGGCGCTATGCTTGCCACGGCGCTCGATCCGTGGTTTTGGAGCTTGCCTCCGCTGTTCGTTATTGCAGGGTTAGCGATGACGATCAGCAATACCTCCGCCAACACTTATCTGCAATCGCATGCGTCCCCCGCGTTGCGTGGACAGGCCATAAGCCTTTATATGCTCGCGATGCGCGGCGGAATCTCGCTCGGCAGTGTCCTCACGGGCGCCATCATCGGTTTCTTGGGCGTGCAAGACTCCCTTATGATCGATGCACTTGCGGCGATTGCTCTGCAAGTGGCGTTCGGAGGTCGGTTGATTTGGAAACGCGGCGGCGCTGGTCGTAGCTTCGTCGCCGAATAGGGCAGTCTTTCCGGGCTGTCTCTCGGGTAGCCGCCATGATGTGTCCATTTCCGCTGAGAGAGGCGGGGCCTTGCGGGCGCGCGAAAGCCGGGGAAACCGCGGGCCGGCGAAGCCCCTGCCCCGAAGACCGCAGGGTGCGCCCCAGGACTGCCTATGAGTCGAGGCCGCCTTTGTGCGGCGCGGAAAGGCTTGAAATCACGCCGGAATTCGACCCTTCACCGCGTTTTTACTAGGCGCGTGGTAAGCTGATGAATGGCGGCATCGCCGGAACGCGGCGAGCCGACCGACACGCAATCAAGCAAGAAGGCGCGACGACGCCCGACCGCTCTGGGGGGACCGGTCATGCATCTGCCCGATATCAATTGGACGATCGCCGCGGCGGGGATCGTCGGCCTCGGCTGGGTCGGGCTCGACCAGCTCGGCGAGCGTCATTGGCGGCATGAAAGCACGTCGGCCTATGGCGCCGCGGCCTGGGCGACGAAGCGCGAGATCGAGCGCGCGCAACTCTTCGGCGCGGACGGCATTGTGCTGGGGCGCGTCGGCGGCAAGCTGCTCCGCCTCAAGATCGACCGCCATCTGCTGACGCTGGCGCCAAACCGCTCCGGCAAAGGCGTGTCGTCGATCATTCCGAATCTGCTGACCTGGCCGGGATCGCTGGTGGTGATCGATCCCAAGGGCGAGGACGCGGCGGTGACGGCGCGGCGGCGGCGCGAAATGGGCCAGGAGGTGCATGTGCTCGATCCCTGGGGCATCACCGGATTGCCGCAATCGCATTTCAACCCGCTGATGTGGCTCGATCCGGCGGGTGACGATTTGGTCGAAGACGCGGCGCTGCTCGCCGAAAGCCTGGTGATGGCAGGAGGTCCCAACGGCGAGCCTTTCTGGGCGATCGAAGCGCGCGCGCTGGTCGCCGGGCTCATCATGCACATCGTCACGACCGAGCCGAAAGAGACGCGCACGCTCGCGACGCTTAGGCGCTACCTGACGACCAGCGGCGACGATTTCGACTGGCTCTTGGACGACATGATCGACAACGCGGCGGCGTTCGGCCTGGCCGCGCGCGCCGCCGACCGCCTCAAGCAGAAATATGAGCGGGAGCGGTCGGGCGTGATGTCGACCGCGCAAGCCGAGACGCATTTTCTCGATAGCCCCCGCATGGCCGAGGTGATGGCGCGCTCTGACTTCGACCTTGGCACCCTCAAGCGCGGCGCGATGACGATCTATCTCGTGCTGCCCGCCGAGCGCCTCGCGACGCATGAGCGCTGGCTCCGGCTTATGATCGGCCTCGCCATCGCCGCGCTGACGCGCACGCACGCCGCGAAACCAAATCCGGTGCTGTTCGTGCTCGACGAGTTCGCGGCGCTCGGAAGGCTGCAAGCGATCGAAACCGCGATGGGCCTGCTCGCGGGCTACGGCGTGCAGCTGTGGCCGATCCTCCAGGATCTCAGCCAGCTCGAGGACCTTTATCCTCGCCGCTGGCGGTCCTTCCTCGCCAACGCTGGGGTTGTTCAGGCCTTCGGCGTCAATGACGCAGGCACCGCCGAATATCTTTCATCGCTCCTCGGCACGCGCACCGTAACCGTGCGCCATGAGGGGC
>JASHUX010000116.1 GCA_030039775.1 Alphaproteobacteria bacterium
ACCGACGCGACCCAACCCGGGAACTGCTTCGGATATTTGGCGCAGATTTCGGCCATGCCGTCATTGGCGAGGCGCGCGAGGTCGGGCGAGCGTTCGGCCGGGGCCGCGAACTCGATGGCCGGCATCGAGAGCGTGAGGATCTGTTGATAGTCCGGCCATTGCTCCATCATGCGGAGCCGCGCGTCGAGATCGTACAGCACGGGAATATGGGTCCAGCGCCGGATGGCATCGGGGTTCTTCACCACCTCGACCATCTTGTCGAAATAGGCCTTCGGGAAGATGTGCGGGAAAATGTCGATCTTCATGGCCGCTCCTCGGTTGCCGCGAAGATAAACCACCAGGACACCATGGCACCAAGGGCAATCCGACGCATACCTTATGCGTCATGCCCCCGGCTTGTCCGGGGCATCCACGACTATGATACAAATTCGTGGATGGCCCGCCTCCGCGGGCCATGACGTTGTTAGTGGAGACGGCTTGTGGCTGGCGAATACGATTTCATCGTGGTGGGCGGCGGGACGTCGGGCTGCATCCTGGCCGAGCGGCTTTCCGCCGACCCGACGAACCGCGTGCTGCTGCTCGAGGCCGGCCGGCCGAACCGCAACCAGCTCTTGCGCATCCCCATGACGGCGCGGAATTTTTGGACCAACCCGAAATATTTGTGGAATTACCGAAGCGAGCCGGAGCCCAGCGTCAACGGCCGCCGCATCCCGGTACCGCGCGGCAAGATCCTCGGCGGCTCGGGCGCGATCAACGGCATGCTTTACGCGCGCGGGCATCCGCGCGATTACGACCAATGGCGCCAGCTCGGCAACGAGGGCTGGAGCTATGAAGACGTGTTGCCCTACTACAAGCGCGTTGAGCACGATTCGCACGGCGCCACGCCGTATCACGGCGATTCCGGCCCGCTGGCGATTTCGCGCAATGTCGGCGGCAATCCGCTAACGCCGCTGTTCACCGCCGCCGCGAAAGACGCCGGCATTCCGTTCAACGACGACCAGAACGGGCCGGACTCCGGAGGGTTCGGGATTCCCGACCTCACCATCGACAAAGGCGAGCGCGCCAGCACCTATTCCGCGTTCCTGCGGCCCGCGATGGGTCGGCCCAACCTCACCGTGGAGACGCACTCCCACGCGACGCGCATCGTTATCGAGCGCGGCCGCGCCACCGGGATCGACTATGTCCGCGACGGCGAGCGGTTCCATGCCGACGCCGCGCGCGAGATCGTTTTGTGCGGCGGCGCCTACAATTCGCCGCAGCTTCTGATGTTGTCGGGCATCGGCCCGGCGGACGAGCTGCGCAAGGTCGGCATCGCGCCGGTCCATGATCTGCCCGGCGTCGGCCGCAATCTTCAAGACCATGCCGGAGTCAGCGTCATCAATCTCGCGACCCGGCCCGTCAGCAAGATCGACCGGCTGCGCTGGGACCGCCTCGTGCTATCGGTGATGCGCTGGGCGATGTCGCGTGACGGCACGGTCGCGACGCAACCCGTGGTCGGCAATTCCTGGTACCGCTCGCGGCCCGAGCTGGAGCGGCCCGACATCCAGACCCTGATCGTCGCCAGCTCGCCGTTCGCCGGCCCGTGGTTCCCCGGCATCAAGAAACCGGCGCCGCACATGATCGCGTCACGCTCCGGTCTCCAGCATCCCGACAGCCGCGGCTGGATGACGCTCGCCGCCGCCGATCCGTTCGCGCCGCCGCGCATTTTCTTCAACCTGTTCTCGGCGCCCGGCGACATCGCCGTGCTGCGCTACGCCATCCGCAAGGTGCGCGCGATTTTCGCGGCACCGCAGCTCAAGCATTTCATGGGGCGCGAGATTATCCCCGGTCCGGACCTTACGACCGACGCGCAGCTCGACCAATTCATCCGCAACACCACGACGACCGCTTATCACCCGGTCGGCACCTGCAGGATGGGCACCGATGCGGAGGCTGTGGTCGACCCCAAGCTGCGCGTGCGCGGCATCGACGGATTGCGCGTCGCGGACGCATCGATCATGCCGACGATCACCGGCGGCAATACCAATGCGCCGTGCGTCATGATCGGCGACAAAGCGGCGGCGATGATCCTCGGCCAAGAATTGCCGCGTGCGGAATTACCGCCGTCGCGGCTGGCGGCGGCATGAGACGCTGGCTATGATCGCGGCATCATCATCTCGGGAGCGAACCATGTCGATGAAACATGTCTTGGCCGGCGCGATGGCACTGAGCTTGGTCGGAGCGGGCGCGGCGCTGGCGCCGAACGCAATCCATCCCGCTTACGCGGCATGCGATCCCGGCACGTATCTCGACAAGACGACCGCCGATTGGGCGAAGCGCACCATGATGCACGCCGGTTTCACCGACGTGAAGGTCGACCAGAAGGGCTGCGACAATGTCTGGCACGTCATCGCTAGCAAAGACGGCAATCGCGGCCGCTACGCCATCCAGCCCGGCGGCAAGATCCTCCCCGAAGGCAATTGACATGGCGCTCACCGCTGTCGGCGACATTGCGGTCGCGCGCATCGAGGAGTTGGGCGGGCCGGTGTTCGGACCGCAAAGCCTGATCCCCGATTGGAACGAGGCCGAGGTCGCGCCGCACATGAAGTGGATGGTGCCCGACCATTTCGACCCCGCCAGCGGCAATATGGTCGGCGTGTTCCAAAGCTGGCTCTTGAAGACCAAGCATCACACCATCCTGATCGACACCTGCGTCGGCAACGACAAGGACCGGCCCGGCTTCGAGCGTTTTCACCGCGCGAAACATCCGTGGCTGGAGAATTTGCAGAAGGCCGGCTACCACCCGAACGACATCGACATCGTGATGTGCACGCATCTCCATGTCGATCACGTCGGCTGGAACACGCGGCTCGAAAACGGGCGCTGGGTCCCGACCTTCCCGAAGGCGCGCTATCTCTTCGCCAAGGCCGACCGCGACTACTGGGACCCGAAGACCGGCGGCCATTCGGCCATGGCGATGAACGAGGTGATGTTCAACGACAGCGTCCTGCCGGTGATCGAATCGGGCCAGGCGCATTTGGTCGACGGTATCCACGAGATCGAATCCGGCCTTGAGATTCATCCGGCGGCCGGCCATACGCCGGGCACCGTGATCTTGAAGGCGCAGTCGAACGGCAAGCGCGCCATCTTCGCCGGCGACTGCATGCACCATCCGATCCAGCTCTTTCACCCGGAATGGAATGTCAGCGTCGACGAAGACAAACCGGCGGCACACCGGACCCGCGTCCTCATCTATGAGGAATGCGTCGAGCGGAAGAGCCTGCTGGTGCCGGCGCATTTCGGCACGCCGCACGCCTGCTACGTCCGCCGCGAAGGCAAGGCTTTCGCGCCGGACTTTAGGATTTAGGCCGCCTTAGCGGTTGTTGGACCCTCTCCTCGTTGAGGAGAGGGAGGGACCCGCGCCGCAAGGTGCGGGAGGGTGAGGTGTTGGTTGCGACACGATGCCAAATCGTAACCGATGATGGACGAAATTCCGATGCGCAACAAAGCGTCACCACCTCACCCTCCCAATCCTTCGGATTGGGCCCCGCCCTCTCCGCATCGCAGAGAGGGATTTCACCACTTGAAATATTCAATCACCGCGGTCGGGTTTTCGCCGTGCGTGCCGAACGC
>JASHUX010000117.1 GCA_030039775.1 Alphaproteobacteria bacterium
TCCTCACCGGAATGCAACAGGTCGAGTTCTATTGCAATTTCGGCGGCCACGACGCTTGTCCGCTGGAATCGTTGCTGCCCGGCGTGCCGCAGACCGGCCACGAGCCGAAAAGCCGGCTGCGTTTCGATCCCGCGGCCGATCCCAACTATCGCTATTCGATGCGCGTCAGCGGCGCGGCCTGGGAGGCGCATGCCGATCCGGCCAAGCCTGGCCTTGCCGGCTTTTATTTCTATGCAAAAGGTCTCGGCGGCACCGAGGCGTACTACAACGCCGCCGGCCCGGCCTCGCTGATGGACACGAAGCTGATGAGCCGCTCGATCATGGGCGACGGCTTCGACCAGCGCTGAGGTGTATCGCCGCGCGCGTCATGCGACGGCGCGATAAATGAGGTAGACGACGAGCGCGGCAGCGACCAGAAGATCGGTCGCCATCGCCAGCTTCTGGTTAAACGTGTGGCGGGTGCCGAGCGCGTGGCGGATGCCCGCGCCGCCATAGAAGATTGCGCCGACGATCGCCATCGGCAGCACGAAGGCGGGAAAGACGATCGACAGCGTCGCAGCGATTCCGGCGGCGAGATTGGCGATGCCAAGCTCCTGCACCAGCGGCAACGCGTCGTCGCTCGCGATTCCGAGTATGTCCTTGGCGGTGAAGCGCGGCTGCGCCACCTGCCGCCCGCCCGCCAGCAACAACCGGATGCCGCCGCTCCAGAACACGAACCATTTGCCGACAAGCGCCAGCCATGGTGCGGTCATGGCCGCCGATTCGTGCTCCACCACCACCGACCCAATCGGCAGCACCACGCACAACAATAGGACGATGATGACGTACACAGCCCCTCCTTCTCGTCGCATTGTACTCCCCCGAACGCCGATGCGCGGGGTTTAAGGAATTCACAAGGATGAATGCCTAATTAGAGCGGCGAGGAACGGAGACTCAGGTCATGAACGCGAAGGAATATCTCGGCGTCGTTATTCGCATTTTTGGCTTGTTTGTTGCCCTCTACGGTCTCTATCAGGGCTTTTACGCGATTATCGAGCTAGCCGGCTTGGTGCCCGACTCCCATTCTCCGGCTTCTCGACACGCATTGTTTGCCGCCATCTTCCTGATCATCGGAATTTGCATCGTCCGCACCGCGGACCACGTTGTTCATTTCGCCTACAAAAAGCCTTGGAGGCTCCCCTCCAACGACCGCGATGACTGAGCGCTCAGGCGCCAGCCGCTTCTGCGGCGCGGCTGGCGCGTTTGCGCTCGTTGGGATCGAGGAAGCGCTTGCGTAAGCGAATCGATTTCGGCGTCACCTCGACCAGCTCGTCGTCGTCGATATAGGCGATCGCCTGTTCCAGCGTCATCGTGATCGGCGGCGTCAGCCGCACCGCCTCATCCTTCGCGGTGGTGCGGATGTTGGTGAGCTGCTTGCCCTTGATCGGGTTGACGTCGAGGTCGTTGCCGCGGCTGTGCGCGCCGACGATCATGCCCTGGTACACCGGCGTACCGGGCGTAATGAACATCGGCCCGCGCTCTTCCAAATTCCATAGCGCATAGGCGACGGCGTCGCCGTTCGCCGTCGAGATCAGCACGCCGTTGCGCCGCCCCTCGATCGGCCCTTTCCACGGCGCGTAGGCGTGGAAGATCCGGCTCATCACCGCGGTGCCGCGCGTGTCGGTCAGCAACTCGCCCTGATAGCCGATAAGGCCGCGCGTCGGCGCGTGGAACAAGAGGCGCATCTTGCCGCCGCCCGACGGGCGCATGTCGCGCATCTCGGCCTTGCGCTGCGACAGTTTGTCGACGACCACGCCGGCATATTCCTGGTCGAGGTCGATCTGCACTTCCTCCACCGGCTCGAGCCGCTGGCCGGTGATGGGGTCGGTCCTGAACAGCACGCGCGGGCGCGAGATCGCGAGCTCGAACCCTTCGCGGCGCATGGTCTCGATCAGCACGCCGAGTTGCAATTCGCCGCGGCCCGCGACCTCCACCGAATCCTTGTCGGCGGATTCGGTGACGCGGATCGCGACATTGCCCTCGGCTTCGCGGCGCAAGCGCTCGACGATCATGCGCGACGTGACCTTGGTTCCTTCGCGCCCGGCGAGCGGCGAATCGTTGACCGAGAAGGTCATCGCCAAGGTCGGCGGATCGACCGGAATCGCGTGCAAAGGCTCGGCCAGATCGACCGCACCGATCGTGTCGGCGACCGTGGTGGTCGTGAGGCCGGCGATGGCGATGATGTCGCCCGCCTGCGCCTCGTCGATCGGCCGGCGCTCGAGGCCGCGAAAGGCGAGCAGCTTCGTCAGGCGCGCCTCCTCGATCACGCAGCCGTCGCGGTTCAGCGCCTTGACCGGCATGTTGACGCGCGCCGTGCCGCTTTCGATGCGCCCGGTCAGGACGCGGCCGAGATAGGGGTCGTATTCGAGAATGGTGGCGAGCAGCGCGAACGGCTTGTCGGTGTCGGCCACGGGCGGTGCCACATGGCGCACGATCAGCTCGAACAGCGGCGTCAAATCCTTGTGCTCGTCCTTGTCGAGATCGGCGACCGCCCAGCCGTTGCGGCCCGAGGCGTAGAGCGTCGGGAAGTCGAGCTGTTCGTCGGTCGCGTCGAGCGCCGCGAACAGGTCGAACACCGCGTTATGGACTTCGTGGGCGCGCGCGTCGGAGCGGTCGACCTTGTTGATGACGACGATAGGCTTGAGGCCCTGTTTCAGCGCTTTCGCGGTGACGAACTTGGTCTGCGGCATCGGCCCTTCGGCGGCGTCGACCAGCACCAGCACGCCGTCCACCATCGACAAGATGCGCTCGACCTCGCCGCCGAAATCGGCATGGCCCGGCGTGTCGACGATGTTGATGCGGGTGCCGCGCCATTCGACCGAGGTGCATTTCGCCAGGATGGTGATGCCGCGCTCGCGCTCCAGCTCGTTCGAATCGAGCGCGCGCTCCTGCACCTGCTGGTTGGCGCGGAAGGTGCCGCTCTGGCGCAGCAACTGATCGACCAGCGTGGTCTTGCCGTGGTCGACGTGAGCGATGATGGCGATGTTGCGCAGGTCCATGGGGCGGGCGGCGGGCGGGGAAAGCTCGGCGACAGATGGGGATTGTTGCGCCGCAAGATAAGGGGGTGCCGGGCGCGGTGTCCAACGCTATCGACCGGTAATTTACGGATGATTCGGGCGGTCAGCGCGCTACCCACCGATAAACCGCTGTCGTGCGCACGGTGCGGTCTTCGAGGTCGAGGGAGGTCGGCACGTCGTATTTGGTCAGCAAGTCGAGTCGGTCCGACGGGAGATAAGCGCGGCCGGGATCGGCAAGCAGCACGTCGGCACCCCGCGCCGAGCAACGCCGAAGAAACGCAACCACCTGTTCGGCAAGCGGCCGCTCGTAACACATGTCGCCGACCAGTAGACATAAATCCGCATCGATATCGCCAAACGGCACGGATAAAGCGGCGGCAAGCGGATCGAAAGTCGACAGGAAATCGCTGGTCTCGACCGCGACCGCGACGTTGTTGAGGGTCGCGTTGAGCGCGATGGCCGCCGCCGCGAACGGGTCGATTTCGCTCGCCGTCACGGCGCTGGCGCCCGCCCGCACCGCCGCGATCGCGGAAAGCCCGCAGCCCGCGCCGATATCGACCACGCGTCTGCCGCGTACCCCCGCCGGCGCGTCGAGAAGGTAGCGCGCCAGCGCCTGTCCGCCCGGCCAGGCGAAGGCCCAATAAGGCGGCGGCAATTGCCGCTGCGCCAAGGTCTTCTCGGTCGCGTGCCACAGCGGCGTCACCTCTGTCGCAAGATGGAGCTTTACCTCCGGCACCAGCGGCGGCCCAGCAACGACCGTGTTGGCGATAACGAAGGCGCTATGGTCGGTCATTTCCGGCTGCGCTACGATGGCTGTAACAAAAGGTTAAAACTTCAGGGGAGGCTTCCATGACCGCGACAACGGCGAACGCGAACACGCCGCTGAGCGACAGCCAGCATAGCAGCGAATTGCGCAAGGCGGTGATCGCCGCCACGGTCGGCACCACCATCGAGTGGTACGACTTCTTCATCTACGGGACGGCCGCCGGCCTGGTGTTCGGCAAGCTCTTCTTCCCGCACCATGACCCGGTGACCGCGACCCTTGCCGCGTTCGGCACCTATTTCATCGGCTTCGTCGGCCGGCCGATCGGCGCCGCCATCTTCGGCCATTACGGCGACCGCATCGGCCGCAAAGCGACCCTCATCGCGACGCTGCTATGCATGGGCATCGCCACCTTCCTCATCGCGTTCGTGCCGGGCTATTCGTCGATCGGCATCTGGGGCGCGGTGCTGATCACGGTCCTGCGTGTATTCCAGGGCATCGGCGTCGGCGGCGAATGGGGCGGATCGGTCCTGATCTCGATGGAATGGGCGAAACGCCACGGCAATCGCGGCTTGGTCGCGGCATGGCCGCAATTCGGCGTGCCGTCGGGCCTGTTCATTTCTAGCTTGCTGATGGCGGGGATCAGCGCGTGGTCGAGCGACGCGTTCTTCCAGACGTGGGGCTGGCGGATTCCGTTCCTCTTGAGCATCGTGCTGATCGGCATCGGCCTTTGGGTACGGCTCGGCATTCTCGAGACGCCGACTTTTCGGCGGCTCGTCGGGGAGCGCAAAATCGAGCGCGCGCCGATCCTCGAAGCACTGAAGAAACAGCCGCGGGAGATCGCGCTTTCCGCCTTCGTGCGCATGTCGGAGCAGGCGCCGTTCTATATCTTCACCACCTTCATCTACACCTACGCCACCGGCACGCTGCACATGACGCGAAACTTCGTGCTTTATTCCGTGGCGGCGGCGGCGCTCGTGTCGTTCATCTCGATTCCGCTGTTCGGCCACATTTCCGATCGCATCGGCCGCCGCAACATGTATCTCCTCGGCGCGCTCGCGACCGGCGTGTTCGGCTTTGTCTATTTCGGCCTGCTCGACACTGCGGCGCCGGCGCTGATCGTCATCGCGATCGTCGCTTCGCTCATTCCGCACGACATGCAATACGGGCCGCAAGCGGCGCTGATCGCCGAGGCGTTCACGCCGCGCCTCCGCTATTCGGGCGCGTCGCTCGGCTATCAGCTCGCCTCGATCATTGCCGGCGGCCCAGGACCGATCGTCGCGACGGCGCTCTTCGCGCGCTATCACTCGGGCTACGCCATCGCGGCCTATATCGCGGGCTGCGCCGTGGTCAGCATGATCGCGACCGCGCTCATGCCGGATTACACCGGCAAGGATGTCTCGGCGGAATACGACAAGAGCTGAACCTATTCGCAGCGGATTTGGGGAATCGGTGCGCCGCTATGAAGCGGACGTCGAGCCATCGGCAATATTCGTCCGCCACACTTCCTCACCGAGCGGATCAACGAGCCGGAATACGTTTGGCGGGACGAGGCTGTCCGGTCGAATATTTGCCGCCGCAGAGACGGCGATCGACCTGGCTTCGTCGAGGTCTTTTGCTCTGAACTCACCGTGATCGAGAACCAATTCGTCCGCACGCGCCGTGCGCGCGACAAGGAATTCGTATTTCCAAATCATGACAGATCTATTGCAGAGGAGTTTCTTGACGGTCAACGGTCCCGAAGCGAATCGTATCGTTCTTCTGTGGATAAGTTGGTAACGTCGGCTCGCTATGCGCTGGCGCTATGAGTTCGTCGCAACGCGGCACGGGACCGGGGAAGAAATCCTGATCAGCCGTTACTTTCTGGCCGTGGACATTTACGACGCAAGGAAGGTCCTAGCCGCCGTTCTCTCGACGAAGAAAGTCCACAGGTCCCCACAAGCCGACGTTATCCGACTCATCGATCCCGACGGCGACGAGGTTTGGCATGCGCGACTGGGCCCGCAGCGACGATAACGCGATCGGTTCAGTCATAAAGCCGTCATCGGGCGGTGCAAACGTGCGAGGCTGGCCCCAGCGGGAATGACATATTCGAGCGAGCTCGGCGATGTACCGGCGTATCTTTCTCGCAAAAGACGGCATCACCAGGCTTCGACAATCGATCGAATACGGGACGCCTCCGTCCATCGGCGATGTGATCGGTGTGAAGGTCGGCCACCGAAACGTCTCCGGCACGGTCACCAAAGTCACGCCATTACCTGACAAACGGATCAGCTACGAAATCGTGATCACGGAGACCGAGTAGCACTGTGCAGGCGGCGCAGTTTGGATATTTTTTTGTATTGACGCGCCCCATCCAGCCGAACAACAGCCGGAGCTGATCGACGGCTTCTAACAGGTCCGCACGCGGATTGAGCATGCGTCATCAATTGCTCATGGGTGAGTCATCAGAGAGTCATTAACAGATGGTGTTTTGTCCAAAGCAGGGTGGATTTCATGAGCGAACTGACAGCTTCGGATTTTGAATCCTACGACGCCGCGGACGCCGGATCGATCGTGCCGGGTCCTCTCGCGCTCTTTAGCGTGAACGTCGATTCAATTCTGCCCACCCAAATGAACAAGGGCTTCACGGAGGTCGACGCCAAAGCGGCGGCGTTCGATCTTTTCACCTCTCTTTCGCAAGTGGAATCCGATCTCCTCGGCGATATCGAGCCGGTCGTCATCGGGCCGGACGGCCAGCTCTATCTGCTCGATGGCCACCACACCTTTACCGGCTTGATCGACTCGGTCTGGGGCGCCGACGATCCCACGGTTTACGTCAATGTCATC
>JASHUX010000118.1 GCA_030039775.1 Alphaproteobacteria bacterium
CTCGACCGGGCGCTTGCGGACTTCAACAAGGCGATCGAGCTCGATCCGAAAGATGGAGCGGCCTACCGCAAACGCGGCATCGTCTACGAGGCCAAGGGCGAGCTCGCCCGGGCGGTCGCGGACTTCAACAAGGCCGACAGGCTCGAGCTGCAATCACTCACGAAACCGAACCCGCCTGAGTGAAGGCCCGCGAGGGCGCGATTTTGCACGCGCGCGGAGTTGCTTGATTGTGCCGCGGCATTGCCGATCTTCGCAAGCCCGGTTCTGCTACCATCACAAACGACACGGTTCGAAGACGCCGGGAGGACAGCATGGGCGCGAAGAAAATCGCCATCGTCGGAGCGGGCGCGGTCGGCGGCTACACCGGCGCGCATATGATCAAAGCCGGCGAGGACGTCACCTACATCGATCCCTGGCCCGAGCATGTCGAGCATTTGCGGCGCCATGGCCTCCGCATCACCCACGCCAAGGACGTGCCGGAGTTCACCGTGCCGGTGCGTGCGCTCCACGTCACCGACGCGCAGATGCTGGCGAAGGAGAAGCCGGTCGACATCGCCTTCGTGTGCATGAAGTCCTACGACACGGAGTGGGCGGCGACGCTGATCCGGCAATATCTCGCGCCCGACGGCTACATCGTGTCGCTGCAGAACTGCATGAACGAGGCGGCGATCGCCGGCGTCGTCGGCTGGGGCAAGACCGTCGGCTGCATCGCGAGCCAGATCACGGTGCATCTGGTCGAGCCCGGCCATGTCCATCGCGGCGCGGGCAAGGGCGGCGCGGCGCACACGGTCTATCGTGTCGGCGAAGTCCATGGCCGCATCACGCCGCGCGCCGAGGAAGTGACGCGCCTCGTCGCCACCGCCGACAGCGCTAAGGCCACCACCAATCTCTGGGGCGAGCGCTGGTCCAAGCTGGTCGCCAACGTGATGCAGAACGGGCTTTCCGCCGCGACCGGCCTCGCCTCGAACGCGATGCTCGACAACACGCCGATCCGCCGCTTCGCCACGCGGCTCGGCAGCGAAGCGATCCGCGTCGGTCAGGCGCAAGGCTACGCGCTCGAAGAAATACTGCACCTGCCGCCCGACACGCTGGCCCGCGCCGGCGAAGGCGACGCCGCAGCGGAGAAAATCGTCGACGCCCAGCGCTTTAAGGATGCGGGCCGGCTTTCGGCGGAGATGCGTCCCTCGATGGGCCAGGACATGCTCAAGGGCCGCCGCACCGAAATCCAGTTCCTCAACGGGTTCGTCGTGCGCGAGGGCGAAAAGCTTGGCATGCCGTGCCGCGCCAATGCGCTACTCACCGATCTGGTGCTGCGCGTCGAGCGCGGCGAGCTCAAGCCGGACCTGGCGCATATCGAAAAGCTCAAACTGAATTGACGCGGCCGACCGCACCCACTTTCGTCATTCCCGCGAAAGCCGGAATCTAGGGCCAACGTACGTCACTTGCCGCTGGGTCCCTGCTTTCGCAGGGACGACGGCGGTATTTATAGTGATCTGTAGAGTAGGCGAACGCCCCTAAATCGACTTGCGCTTGAGCACCGCGTAGATCATGTCCAGCGTGTCCTGGGTATCCTTGCTTTGCGGGTTGATGGCGAGGACGTGCTCATAGGCCTTCGCCGCGTCCTCGATGCGGTCGAGATGGAGATCGACCAGGCCGAGACCCGACAGGGCGCCGAAATGCCGGGGCTCGAGCGCCAAGGTGCGATCGATGTCGGCGAGCGATTTCTGATATTCGCCCATGACGTAATAGAGCGTGGCGCGCCGATTCCAGCCTTCCGCGAAATCGGGCCGCTTCGTGACGATGCGGGTGAAGGCGTCGAGCGCCGCCGGATAGTCGCGCGCGTTCATCGCTTGCGAGCCGGCATCGAGCAGCTTATCGATCTCGGTATCGCCGCTTTGGAACCAGATGGTCCAGATCTGGCTCTCGATCTCCGTTGCCGCGTCGTTCGACGGCGCGCGCTTCAACTGATCGAACAAACCGGGAAGGCGCGGGTCCTTCTGATCCGCTCGGGCGGGCAACGCGGCGACGGCGACGAACAGCAAAACCAGAAGGAGCCGCCGGATCATCCCGGCAGCTTAACGCGCTCCGGCGCTCGCGGTAATCGCGATTGCGTGAGGGGCTCGGCCTGGCGTGCGAGAACGGCGGCGCGATGGGCGCGGCCGTCATCGAGAACCAGGAGCCAGAATCCGAGCGCGCCGGCCATTGCTGAGACCAGGGCGATCAGTGCCGGTGTCGGCAAGCCTAGCGCGGGCAACGCGAACGCGCTCAGCGAAACCGTCGGCAAGGCAATGTGCAGGCCGAAGACCCGGTAGCGGCCCGCCGCGGACGCCGCCTTCATCGAATCCGGAACGTCGATCTGCACTCGTACCGGGGCGATGCCATGTCGCTCGAACCCCAGCACGCTGGCGGCATGCTTCGAGACGTCGATGATCCGATTATGCGTTGCGACAAAGGGGCCGCGATCGTTGACGCGTAATTTGATCGACCGGCCATTGTCGAGATTCGTGACGCGCACCACCACCGGCATCGGCAAGGTGCGGTGCGCGGCGGTCAGCGCGTTGAGATTGAAGATTTCGCCGTTGGCGGTACGGCGGCCGGCGAACGGCTTGCCGTACCAAGAAGCGACGCCGGTCTTGTCGTAGGACCAACCTTCCTTGGGGTAGTACCACGCGCCGTCGATCTGATACGGTCTGCCGACGCGGTAACGCGGATAGGGGGCGACGGTGCCGTCGTCGGACGGGGCGATGCCGGAAGCCGCCAGCGTCAGCGCGATGACGGCCCATAGTCCCCATTTGAGCGACCACAACGGCATCGGGGAATCGCCACCTTATCACTGGTTCGGCGGGACGTTAGGCGGCGGGCATCGATGCGTCAAGTAAATTAATAGCGATTGCAATAGGTTAAAGATCGTTCTGACTATATTGGTTGGAGAATCGGGTCGGTCCTTCAGCTTGACCGGGGTCGATTACGTTGGTACCAACCCATTCCGCGTGAGGGGTACAAAACAATGAAGCAATCGTCGTACGCATGGGTGATTGTCGCGGCGGGCGCGCTGATGAGCTGCGTCGCGGTCGGTGCGATGTTTTCGCTCGCCGTCTATTTGACGCCGCTGACGGCGGCGACGGGGTGGTCGCGCGCCGGCGTGTCGAGCGCCATGTCGATCGACTTTCTCGCGATGGGTTTAGCCGGGTTCGGCTGGGGTGCCGTCACCGATCGGTTCGGACCGCGCGCCGCGGTGCTGAGCGGCGCCGTTCTGTTGGGGCTCGGGCAGGTGCTGGCGAGCCGCGCCGGGTCGCTGATCCAATTTCAGCTCACCTACGGCATCGTGGTCGGCGTCGCGGGCGGTGCGTTCTTCGCACCGCTGATGGCGACGGTGACGACGTGGTTCGAGAAGAACCGGGCGCTCGCCGTCTCTCTGGTCTCGGCGGGGATGGGCGTGGCGCCGCTGACCGTGTCGCCGTTCGCGCGCTGGCTGATCTCCGCCTATGACTGGCGCACCGCGATGCTGATCATCGGCATCGCCGCCTGGTGCCTGCTGATCCCGGCGGCGTTGCTGGTGCGCCGCTCGCCCGCGCTGGCGAACGCCGCCGCCGGCGGTGCGGCCATGCCGGTTGCGCCCGGCGTCGTCGGCACGCTCGGCCAAGCGTTCCGCTCACCGCAATTCATTGTGCTGGCACTGGTGTTTTTCGGCTGCTGCTGCGCGCATTCCGGACCGATTTTCCACATGCAGAGCTACGCGATCCTATGCGGCGTGTCGCCGCTGGCCGCCGTCAGTATCTACAGCGTCGAGGGCCTGTCCGGCCTTGGCGGCCGCCTGTTATTCGGCCTCCTCGGCGACCGGTTCGGCGCGCGGCGTGTGCTGATCGGCGGCTTGCTGCTGCAAGGCCTATGCATCGCCGCCTATCTGTACGTTCACGAATTGAATCAGTTCTACATGCTGGCGGTCGTATTCGGCACTGCTTACGGCGGGGTCATGCCGCTTTACGCCGTGCTCGCACGCGATTATTTCGGACCGCGCATCATGGGCACCGTGTTCGGCGCGGCCACGATGGCGTCGAGCGTCGGCATGGCGATCGGACCACTCGCCGGCGGGTTCGTGTTCGACACGTTCCACGCTTACACCTGGCTCTATATCGGCGCGTCGATGGTCGCGCTCGGCGCGATGGCGGTGGCGTTCTTCTTCCCGCCGCAGCCGTCGCGGATGCGTCTCCAGCCGCAACCGGCCTAGCGCCTCACGCGAGGCGCCAGACCGTCACCGGCTGCTCGTAGCCGCGGATCGCGACCGGGCCGAGCGATCGAGCTTCCCCGAGCGCGTCGCCGGTTGCTTCGCGCACGGCGTCCGAGATCAGGAATTGTGAGCCGACCTCTTTGTTGAGGCTTTCGAGCCTCGACGCCAGGTTCACGGTATCGCCGATCACCGTATATTCCTTGCGGCGCGGCGAGCCGACCGTACCCGTCACCGCGTCGCCGATGTGAATGCCGATGCCGATGCGGATCGGCCACGCATGACCGACGTTGCTCGCGGAGATGGCTTGCAGCATCTCGCGTCCCGCCGTGACCGCTTGGGCGGCGGCGGCGGGATCGTCGATCGGCGCGCCGAACATGGCGAGGAAACCGTCGCCCAGGAACTTGTTCACGATACCGTGGTGGCGGTCGACGATCTCGACCAGCACCGCGAAGGCATCATCGAGACGCGCGACCACTTCGTCCGGCGTGCGGAGCGCCGCCGCCGCAGTGAAGCCGCGGATATCGACGAACATGACGCAGACGCGGCGCATCTCGCTCAACTCGGCCGTGCCGATGGCGAGCAGCCGGTCGACGACTTGCGGCGAAACGTGCTGGCCGAACAGATTGGTGACGCGGTCGCGGGTCGAGGCAGCGTCGAGCGCACGCTGGAAATGACTCTTGATGGTGACGCCGACGGTGCCGGCCAGCAGCCCCGCGCCGAACAACACCGCGCTTCGCGTCAAATGAAAGCCGACGCTGTGATTGAAATCGCCCGCGTGCCAGGTCAAATGCAGCAAAAAATAGCCCAACACGAAAGACTCGACCGCGGCGACCGCGCCGGTGAAGGCCGACAGCACGAAATCGAGCCGCATCGTCGAGAGCACGATGAAAAGGAAATAGAGATAGGACGGCCACGAAACGAAGGCGGCCAGCGGGTCGATATAGTCCGCCGCCAGCAGATAGATCAGCACCGTCGGGAAGCTGGTCTCGATCAGCGTGTTGACGAAGCGCCCCACCCGCGGAAACGCCAAGCCCCGCCGCTCGAGCCGCGTGAGAATGGCCGCCGCAAGGAGCTCGTAGACGATGAACGGCGTGAACACGGATATCGGCAAGCCCCAAGGAACGGGGCCATGGAACACGGTCGCGGTAAAGCTGGGCGCGAGCGCCCGCACGGTCAGCGCAACCGCGAGGATGAAGGTAAAAACGGCGGCGAGCTCCAGCATGCGCCGCCGCTCGCTGCGCACGACTTCGCGATTCAGAAGCTTGGCGAAATCGATGTTGACGCCGTCCATGTCTGGTTCGATAGCGCGTTCCGCGAAAAGCGCAAAGCGGCAATCCTGACTCGCCGGCTGACTTTCGCCGTGAGCGGGGTAAGGTGGCGCGATGAAGCGCAGCAGCGATCGCATCCTCACCACGCATGTCGGCAGCCTGATCCGGCCGCCGGATTTGATGAACTTCGTCACGCCCATGCTATCGGGCGGCGATTATGACCGCGACGCTTATGATGGGACGCTGCACGGCGCCGTCGCCGATGTCGTGAAGCGGCAGGTAGACTGCGGCATCGACATCGTCAGCGACGGCGAGTTCGGCAAATCGTCCTGGTCGCGCTATGTCGCCGACCGCATCTCCGGTTTTGAGGCGCGGCCGGCGCCGGCTCGTCGCGGCGCATTCGCGCGCGGCGCCGACCGCGTCCGCTTCCCGGAATTTTATGCTGAACACGACGAGGACATGCCGCCGGCCTTCGTCCGGACCGATTCCGTTTGCGTCGGGCCGATCCGCTATACCGGCCGAAAGGCGCTGGCGGCGGACCTCGCCAATCTCAGGGCCGCGTTGGCGAAGGTCGATGTCACCGAAGCCTTTCTGCCGGTCGCGGCGCCGTCGAGTGCCATTCCCGACCGCATCAATGAATACTATTC
>JASHUX010000119.1 GCA_030039775.1 Alphaproteobacteria bacterium
CTGGCGCGTGACTGGTGGGGCGATCCGCTGTTCGGCCTGCTCGCGGGCGCGGTAGTCGCCGGTCTTGCCGGCGCGATCTGCAGTCAACTCGTGGCGCGGCTCCACGGCATCGCCATGTTGATGGTGACGCTCGGCATCGGCCTGATCTGTTACGAGATCGCCAACAAATGGAACAGCCTCACCGGCGGCGACGACGGTTTGCAGGGCATGAACGTAACGCCGCTGCTCGGCCGGTTTACCTTCGACATCGACGGCAAGGTCGGGTTCGTCTACTCGTTCATCGTCATTTTCATTCTTTACCTCGTCGCGCGGCGGCTGGTGAATTCGCCGTTCGGCCTCGCCTTGAAAGGCATTCGTGAGAATGTCCGCCGCATGCCCGCGCTCGGCATCGGCGTCCGCGCGCAGCTTGCGCTGGCCTTCACCATCTCCGCCGCCATGGCCGGCGTGGCAGGCGCGCTCTTGGCGGAGACGACGCAATACATCGCGCTCGAAGTGCTGGGCTTCGACCGGTCGATCTCGGTGCAGATCGCGCTCGTCATGGGCGGCATGGGCAATTTGATCGGCGGCATGATCGGCGCCATCGCCTACACGGTGTTGCGCGACCAGCTCTCGTTGAACAATCCCGCTTATTGGGATTTCTGGGTCGGGCTGATCCTGGTCGTGATCGTCATGACTGGCACCGGCGGCATCACAGGCATTCTCCGCCGTACCGTCGATTGGGTGTCGGCGCGGATCAAGCGATGACCATCGAGATCGTCCTGGCGACCGAGGGACTGAACCGCTCCTTCGGCGCGCTTCGCGTGACACAGGACGTGTCGTTCCAGCTGCCGCGCGGCGCGCGCTATGCGCTGATCGGGCCGAACGGCGCCGGCAAGAGCACCTTCATCAATCTGCTGACCGGCGTGCTGATGCCGTCGAGCGGGCGCATCACGCTTCATGGCGAGGATATCACGCGCGTACCGTCGCAGGACCGCGTGCGGCGCGGGCTCGTGCGTACGTTCCAGATCAACACTCTGTTCCCGCATTTGACGCCCCTCGAAGCCACGGTGTTGGCGATCGCGCAGCGTCACGGGCTTTGCGTCAATCCCTTCAAGCGCCTCTCCGGCTGTTATCCCGAAATCGACGAAGCCCATGAACTGCTCAATCGATTTGCATTCGGGGCGGACAGTGAGCGGCCGACCCACGAGCTCGCGTATGGGCGGCAGCGCCTTCTGGAAATTGTGCTGGCGCTGGCGGCGGAACCGAAAGTGCTGCTCCTTGACGAACCGGCGGCCGGTGTGCCGCAGCAAGAAAGCGCCGAAATATTCGAGGCGCTCGACGCATTGCCCGAAGACATCGCCGTGTTGTTCATCGAGCACGACATGGACGTAGTGTTTCGCTTTGCGCAGCGCATAACGGTGTTGGTCGCGGGCCAGATTCTGTGCGAAGGCACACCCGAGGAGATCGCGGATCATCCGCAGGTGCGCGAGGTCTATCTCGGCGACGGTGAAGATGTCTGAAGCGCTGCTCGAGGCGAGCGAGATCAGCGCCGGCTATGGCGACAGCCTGGTGCTAGAGGAAATCTCGTTGTCCGTGCCGAAAGGTCATTCGCTCGCGGTGCTCGGCCGCAACGGCATGGGCAAGAGCACGTTGATGCTGACGCTGATGGGGCATCTGCGGCTGCGGCACGGCACGATCCGTTGGCAGGGCAAGGATATTTCCAAAGTGTCGCCCGACCGCCGAGTCCGGATGGGACTGGGCTGGGTTCCCCAAGGCCGTGAGGTGTTTCCGTCGCTGACGGTCGACGAGCATCTCGTGATCGCGGCGCGGCCAGGCCATTGGAACCGCGACGCCGTCTATGCCCAGTTTCCGAAACTTGCCGACCGGCGGCGCAATCTCGGCCGCGAATTGTCGGGCGGCGAGCAGCAGATGCTCGCGATCGGCCGCACGCTGATGACCAATCCGGACCTGCTGTTGCTCGACGAGCCGCTCGAGGGGCTGGCGCCGGTCATCGTGCAGGATATCGCGCATCGCATCCGCGCGCTGATGGCCGAGCAGGGCCTGACGATTATCCTGGTCGAGCAGCATACCCGCTTCGCCTTGGCGTTGACGGAACAGGTCATCGTGCTGGAGCGCGGGCGGATGGCCCATAAGGGACCGAGCGCGGCACTGTTGAACGATGTGCCGGCGCTCGACCGGCTGGTCGGCATGCGGTCCTTGCGCGACCGCGCCGTCGAGGATCACGACGCCAGCGTGCGGCCGGGCGGGACCAGGAACCAAAGCGCCAAAGTATAGGCGAATACCGCGACATAGAGCGCCGCGAAGAACGAGATCGGCAGCGGCCAATAAATAAGCCAGTTCACCCAGCGCACGATGAGCGGTGTGCCGGTTTCGTTACCGGCGAGGGCGTCCTGCCAGATCGTGAGGAAGCAGGCACGGCCGAGCAGTGCCTGAAGGGCGACGATCGCCAACACGGCGACATGCAGGGCGCGCCACCACATAACCCGAACGAAGCGCCAGCGGCACCACGCGCCGAGGGGTATCGCGACCAGGCCGAACAGGTTGAAGGCGATGATCGCGGCATGAACCGCCAGTATGACGATGGCGAGGCTTTCCGGCGTCACCGCCCAACCTTGCCGCATCGCGCGCGCCTAATCTATGATTGGGTCAAGGCCGGCTCACGGGCGAGCCAAAAGCGACAAGGGAGACAATGATGAAGACCGAAACCATCGAATATCGTTCCGGCGCCACCAGCATGGTCGGGCACCTCACCTACGACGAAACCAAGTCCGGCAAGCGGCCCGGTATCCTGGTGTGTCACGA
This sequence comes from Alphaproteobacteria bacterium, assembly GCA_030039775.1. Taxonomy (GTDB): domain Bacteria; phylum Pseudomonadota; class Alphaproteobacteria; order ATCC43930; family CGMCC-115725; genus JAATGI01. Next base: position 2,803 of record JASHUX010000119.1, read on the forward strand.
CATTATGGGCCTGGGCAACGACCCGAAGCGCCGTGCCAACATGCTGGCGGAGCTCGGTTATGTCGCGCTGTGCATCGACATGTATGGCGGCGGCAAACAGCCGAAGGATTTTCCCGAAGGCATGGGCTGGCTGATGGCGCTGCTGAACGACCGCGCCGAATTGCGCCGCCGCGTCAATGCCGCGCTCGATGCGCTGAACCATCGCGCGGAAGTCGATACCGCGAAGACGGCGGCGATCGGTTACTGTTTCGGCGGCTCGACGGTGCTCGAGCTGGCGCGTAGCGGCGCCGCCGTGAAGGGCGTGGTCAGCTTCCATGGCGGCCTCAACACGCCGACCCCGGTCGATGCGAAAAACATTAAGGGCAAGGTGCTGGTGTGTCACGGTTACGACGATCCGCTCGTGCCGCCCGCCGAGGTCAACGGGTTTATTCAGGAAATGAAGGACGGCGGCTGCAAGTGGGAGCTGATCCAGTACGGCAATACCGTCCATGCTTTCACCAATCCGGCGAACGACGGCAAGGCGAATCCGGCGGCGAAGTACAACGAATACGCCGACAAGCACTCGTGGAATTCGATGAAGGATTTCTTCAACGACGTTTTCGCAGGCTGAGTCGATGGCCATTCGGTTCGACAATCGCGTCGCGATCGTCACCGGCGCGGGCGGGGGTTTGGGCCGCGCCCATGCCCTCGCCCTCGCGGCGCGCGGCGCCAAAGTGGTGGTAAACGATTTCGGCGGCGCGCTCGACGGCACCGGCGGTGCCGCCACGCCGGCGGAAAAAGTCGTGGCGGAGATCAAGGCGGCGGGCGGCGACGCTATCGCCAACGCCGCCTCGGTCACGGATTTCCCCGCGGTCGAGATGATGGTCGCCGAAGCCTGGGCGAAATGGGGCCGGATCGACATCCTGGTCTGTAACGCCGGCATCCTGCGCGACAAGACCTTTGCCAAGATGGAGCTGGCTGATTTCAAAGCCGTGCTCGACGTGCATCTCATGGGCGCGGTCAATTGCTGCAAGGCGGTGTGGGAGATCATGCGGCAGCAGAATTACGGCCGCATCGTCTTGACCTCGTCGTCCTCGGGCTTGTTCGGCAATTTCGGCCAGACCAACTATGCCGCGGCGAAGATGGGGCTGGTCGGCTTCATGAACGCGCTCGGCCTCGAAGGCGCTAAGTACAATATCCACGTCAATTGCCTCGCGCCCACGGCCGCCACGCGCATGACCGACACGCTGATGCCGGCCGAAGTGCTGGCGGCAATGAAGCCGGAGGCTGTATCGCCCGCCGTGCTGGCGATGGTGCATGACGGCGCCCCCAACCGCGCCATCATCAACGCCGGGGCCAACAGCTTCGAGCGCACCTACGTGGCGCTGACCAAGGGGGTAAACATTCCGCTCAGTCCGGAATCGCCGGATCAGGTCGCGGCGCGCTGGGACGAGATTTCGAACCGATCGGGCGACTTGCTGCCCGAGAATGCCGGCGGACAAGGCCGTCAGGAATTGACCAAGGCGGGCATCAACCGCAGCACACGGGGATAAACCAGGAGGAAGCAGCAATGCGTAGCGCCGTCATCGTTTCGACCGCCCGTACGCCGATCGGCCGCGCCTATCGCGGCGCCTTCAACGACACGCCGGCGCAGGCGCTGGGTGGACACGCCATCGCAAACGCGGTCAAGCGCGCCACCATCGACCCGTCAGAAGTCGAGGACGTGGTCATGGGCGCGGCGCTTCAGCAGGGCTATCAGGGCGGCAATGTCGCCCGGCAATGCGCGCTCCGCGCCGGCTTGCCGGTGACGGTGGCGGGCATGAGCGTCGACCGGCAATGTGCTTCGGGCCTGATGGCGATAGCCACCGCGGCCAAGGAGATCATCGAAGACGGCATGCAGATCACGGTCGGCGGCGGGCTCGAGTCGATCTCGCTGGTGCAGACCAAAGCGTTGAACATGGCGCGCGACCCATGGCTGATCGAGCACGACGAAGCGCTGTACATGGCAATGATCGAGACGGCGGAAATCGTCTCCGACCGTTACAAAGTGCCGCGCGAGGCGCAGGACGAATATGCGCTGCAATCGCAACGCCGTACGGCAGAGGCGCAGGCCGCCGGCAAGTTCAACGACGAGATCGTGCCGCTGCCGTCGACCATGGTGTTCGCGGACAAAGACAGCTGCGCCGTCACTAAGAAGGACGTCAATCTTGCGAAGGACGAAGGCAACCGCGCCGACACCACGCTGCAGGGTCTCGCCGGGCTGAAGCCAGTGTTCCAGAATGGGCAGCGCATCAAGGAAGGCCGGTTCATCACCGCCGGAAACGCGTCGCAACTGTCAGACGGCGCATCGGCGTCGGTGTTGATGGAAGAGGGCGAGGCGGCAAAGCGCGGCGTCAAGCCGCTCGGCCGCTATGTCGGCATGATCGCCGCGGGTTGCGCGCCGGACGAGATGGGCATCGGCCCTGTGTTCGCGGTGCCGAAGCTGTTGCAAAAGCACGGCCTCAAGATGGACGACATCGACCTCTGGGAGCTGAACGAGGCATTTGCCTGCCAGGTGATCTACTGCCGGGACCAGCTCGGCATCCCAAACGACAAGCTCAATGTCGACGGTGGCGCGATTTCCATCGGCCATCCTTACGGGATGTCGGGCGCGCGCATGGTCGGCCATGCGTTGATCGAGGGAAAGCGGCGCGGCGCCAAACGCGTCGTCGTCACGATGTGCGTCGGCGGCGGCATGGGCGCAGCGGGTTTGTTCGAGGTGCTGTAGCCATGTCGGGGGGTGACATCGCGACGCGGTTTCAGGCGGCGATACGCCGCCACTGGGTGATGTATTTCGTCGAAGGCATCGTCTTGCTGGTGCTCGGCGCGCTGGCGATCGTGGTGCCGCAAATCGCGACGTTCGCGGCGACCATCTTCCTCGGCTGGCTGCTGTTCATCAGCGGCGTGGTTGGCCTCGTCAGCACCTTTTGGATGCACCAGGCGCCGGGTTTCGGGTGGTCGCTGGCGTCCGCCATACTCGGCCTTCTCGCCGGCGCGGTGCTGATCTTGTGGCCGACCGGGGGTGTCGTGTCGCTGACCCTGGTGATGATCGCGTTCTTCATCGTCGAAGGCATCGCCACGATGTTTTTCGCAGCGGAGCATCGCAATCAGCTTTCGGGCCGTTGGGGCTGGATGCTGGTCAGCGGCATCATCGATCTGATCCTCGCCGCGATCATCCTGACCGGATTGCCCGGTTCCGCGGCTTGGGCGATCGGCCTGTTGCTGGGGGTCAATCTCGTGTTCGGCGGCGCCGCGTTGATCTCGATGGCGCTCGCCGCCCGCGCGGCATGAGGGCTTCCGACCTGTTCGACGTATCCGGCCTCGTCACGGTGGTGACCGGCGGCGCCAGCGGCATCGGCCTCGCTTACGCCGAGGCGATGGCCGACAACGGCGCGCGCGTCATCCTGTTCGATCTCGACCAAACGCGCCTCGCCGCGGAGACGAAGCGACTTGGCGCGACCGGCAAACAAGTCGATGTCACCGACCGCGACGCACTGAACCGCGTCTTCGACGAGACCGCGCGCGAAATGGGAGGGTTCGACGTCGTATTTGCCAATGCCGGGATCGGCGGCGAGCCGGGATTCCTAACGCTTGACGGCAAGCGCAACGATGAGCGCGCCCTCGAGAAACTCGATACCGCGTATTTCGAACGCATCTTCAAGCTCGATGTCGAAGCGCTGTTCTGGACCATCCAGGCGGCCGCGAAACATATGAAAGCGGGGCGGGGCGGGCGCATCATTGTCACGAGCTCGATCTCCGCAACCAAGACCGAGGCGTTCGTCGGCGCGCCCTATGTCGCGTCGAAGGCGGCCGCTGCGCAGCTCGTGCGACAGGCCGCGCTCGAACTGGCCGAGTACAATATCCTCGTCAATGCGATCGCGCCCGGTCCGTTCGTCACCAATATTTCCGGTGGCCGCCTCAAGGACGAAGGCGTGCAGGCGGCATTGTCACAATATTGTCCGCTGAAGCGCCTAGGCTTTCCCGACGATATTCAAGGCTTGGCGTTGTTCCTTGCCTCGCCCGCGTCGAAATACATGACCGGCGCGTCGCTCACCGTCGATGGCGGAGTCACCCTTGGCTACGTGGGGTAAGCCTCAAACGTAAGGCGGTTTATGCCAGCCCTTGGGCGACTGGGTGAAGATCTCGCACCCGGTCGCGGTGACGCCGACCATGTGCTCGAACTGCGCTGAGAGGGAGCGGTCCTTGGTGACGGCGGTCCAGCCGTCGCTCAGCACTTTCACCTCCCACCGGCCGGCGTTGATCATCGGCTCGATGGTGAAAAACATGCCCTCGCGCAGTTGGACGCCTTCGCCGCGATTTCCGTAGTGCAGCACCGACGGTGCGTCGTGAAACACGCGACCGACGCCGTGGCCGCAGAAATCGCGCACCACGGAGAACCGGTTCGCCTCGGCATAGGTCTGGATCGCCTCGCCGATATCGCCGAGGAAACCGCCCGGCCGCACCGCGGCGATCCCGCGCATCATACATTCATAGGTGACGTCGACCAGCTTTCGCGCCTTCACGCCGACATTGTCGCCGACGAGGTACATGCGGCTGGTATCGCCGTGCCAGCCGTCGACGATCGGCGTCACGTCGATATTGACGATGTCGCCGTCCATCAGCTTGCGGTCGCCGGGAATGCCGTGACACACGACGTGATTGATCGAGGTGCAGATCGACTTGGGGAAGCCGCGATAGTTTAGGGGCGCCGGGATCGCGCCATGTTGCACGGTGTAGTCGTGGCAGAGCTGATCGAGCTGCTCGGTGGTGATGCCCGGCACGACGTGGGGCGTGACGAAGTCGAGGAGCTCGGCGGCAAAGCGGCCCGCTTTGCGCATCCCCTCGAAATCGTCCGCCGTGTGGACTTTGATGCGGCGCGCTTCGCTGTCTGTCCGCGCCGCCGTTACACCGAGATTCATGGGCGATATCTAGGCTTTCGTCCGATTTGTGGCAAGCCTAGCATGGCGCGGTATAGAGCCCCTTAAGGAGTCGCGATGAGCGAAGCCACGCCGAAAGCGCCGACCGCCTGCGTCCTGATCATCGGCAACGAAATCCTGTCGGGACGGACGCAGGACATCAACCTCAACTATATGGCCAAAAGCCTGGCCGGACGCGGCGTACGCCTGATGGAGGCGCGCGTTATTCCCGACATCGCGGACACGATCGTTGCGACGGTGAACGAGGTTCGCGCCAAATACGATTACATCTTCACCACCGGCGGCATCGGACCGACGCACGACGACATCACCGCCGAATGCATCGCGCGCGCCTTCGGCGTGAAGCTGATCCTCAACGACGAGATTTATCAGATGATGGCAAAGCGTTACCCGCCCGGCGGCCTCAACGAGGCGCGGTTGCGAATGGCACATACGCCCGAAGGCGCGTCGCTGGTGCCGAATCCGATCCAAGGTCCGCCCGGTTTCCGCATGGAGAACGTCATCGTCATGGCGGGCGTGCCGCGCATCATGCAAGGCATGTTCGACGCCATCGTGCATCAACTCAATGGCGGTCCGCCGATCCAGTCGCGCACCGTGAACTGTCCGCTGCCGGAGGGGCTGATCGCGAAAGGGCTGGGCGAGATCCAGGCGCGCTACCCGGAGCTCGATGTCGGCTCCTACCCGACCTTCGGCCGCGGTACGCCGGAGACGAACCTGGTGCTGCGCGGCACCGACTCGGGGAAGTTGGCCGTCGCGGTCGGCGAGGTGGTGGCGCTGGTGCGGAGCCGCGGCGGCAACCCGACCGAATTATAGTAAGCTCGCTCGGCGTGCCCGCTTGGCGGAATTGGTAGACGCAAGGGACTTAAAATCCCTTAGCCGCAAGGCCGTGCCGGTTCAAGTCCGGCAGCGGGCACCATAAAATCAATAGGTTAGCTGACGGCTTGCGAAATTGACGATAATCACCGAGTTTTATGTCCGCATCATGTCCGCGCACCAGAAACCATGATTCAAAGCCCGCGCCACGTCGGCACGATCGGCAGCACCATCGCTTCCGATCTTCATATGTCGATCTATTGCGACAGAAGGATTGAGGGGAAGGTGTGCGGACACTCGGCCAAGGTGGACCTCGAGGCGCTACGACAGAAGTTCGGGGCAGACTACCCGGTGGCGGATTTCGTGGTGCGGAGCCGGTGCGCCCAGTGCGGCGGCAAGTGGCCGGACGTGACGGTACGGGTAGGGCCGAACAATACGGGGCCAGCGTGGGCGCGCGGTTAAATGCCTTGAAATAATTACGTCAATGACGCACCTTTCCTCTTGAAGTTACTGCGTCAATGAC
>JASHUX010000120.1 GCA_030039775.1 Alphaproteobacteria bacterium
TTCAAGATCATGGAGCGGCGCCTTCTGCGCGGCATCATGAATCCGGCGATGATCGCGACGCTGGTGCTCGGCGCCCTGCTCGCAGCGACACCGGGTCTGGTCGATTGGTCGATGGGCTGGATCTGGATCAAGCTCGCCGGCGTCGCGGGACTGGGCCTGTTGCACCATCGCTATGCGCGCTGGCGCAAGGAATTCGCCGCCGACAAAAACACGCGGCCGGCGCGATTCTACCGCCTGGTCAACGAAGTTCCGATGCTGATCCTGATCGTCATCGTCATCATGGTCGTGGCGAAGCCGTTTTAACGCACCGCAGCAAAATAAAATTTTTCTCACAGTTGCATCTGCCCATAACGTCGGCCCGTGCGCGACGTTACATACGCAAGACATCCGGATGATCCGGACGGGAGACGCATGATGATCAACCTGAAGTCTGTCCTAGGCGGTGCTGCGCTGATCGCGGCAATGACGGTATTCGCGGCCGGCGGGCCGAGTTGCGCGCAGCCGATGCCGCCGCAATCCGCACCGCCGTCCCCACCGCCTTCAGCGGCGTATTATGGCCCCGGCCCGATGGACGAGAGTGTCGCCGATCTGCCGGAACCCTGCGGCGGCGATTTCGGCATGCTGGAAAAGATGGAGGCGGCGCGCCACGACGTCGCCGAAGTCAGCCCGAGCGGCGGCCCGTATTGCAATTGAACCCGGCCGCGCATCAGAATTGATGCGTCGGCGTTTGACTTGAGCCGGCGATTCCGATAAGGGTGTTGGCGGCGCGGTTCCGCGCCCAACCAGTCGAACGAACTTCCGGATTCCGCGCTCCGCGCGCGTGTCTTTAATCCGGCTCCCGCCTCTCCCCCGGAATCGTCTCATGAATCTGCAAGAGTTGAAGCGCAAATCCCCCGGCGAATTGCTGAAATTCGCGGAGGAGCTCCAAGTCGAGAACGCGTCGTCCCTGCGCCGCCAGGACATGATGTTCGCGATCCTGAAGCAGCTTGCCGACAGCGACACCACCATCACGGGGGACGGCGTCCTGGAAGTGCTGACAGACGGGTTCGGCTTCTTGCGCTCGCCCGAGGCGAACTATCTGCCCGGTCCCGACGACATCTATGTCAGCCCGAGCCAGGTGCGCCGCTTCGGTTTGCGTACCGGCGACACGGTCGAGGGCCAGATCCGCTCGCCTAAGGACGGCGAGCGCTATTTCGCCCTCCTCAAGGTCGATTCCATCAATTTCGACGATCCGGAAAAGCTCCGCCACCGCATCAATTTCGACAACCTGACGCCGCTTTACCCCGAGGAAAAGCTGGCGTTAGAGCTCGACGATCCGACCTCGAAAAAGGATCTGACGACTCGCGTCATCGACCTGATCGCGCCCTTGGGCAAGGGCCAGCGCGCGCTAATCGTGGCGCAGCCGCGCACCGGCAAGACGGTGATGATGCAGAACATCGCGCATGCGATCTCGGCCAACCATCCCGAGGTGTTCCTGATCGTGCTCTTGATCGACGAGCGCCCAGAGGAAGTCACCGACATGGCGCGCTCGGTCAAGGGCGAGGTGGTCAGCTCCACCTTCGACGAGCCGGCGGTGCGCCACGTCCAGGTCGCCGAGATGGTGATCGAAAAGGCGAAGCGCCTGGTCGAGCACAAGCGCGACGTCGTGATCCTGCTCGACTCGATCACGCGCCTCGCGCGCGCCTACAACACCGTGGTGCCGTCATCGGGCAAGGTGCTGACGGGCGGCGTCGATGCCAATGCGCTGCAGCGGCCGAAACGGTTCTTCGGCGCCGCACGCAACATCGAGGAAGGCGGCTCCCTCACCATCATCGCCACGGCGCTGATCGACACCGGCAGCCGCATGGACGAAGTCATCTTCGAAGAGTTCAAGGGCACCGGCAATTCGGAAATCGTGCTCGACCGCAAGATCGCCGACAAACGCACCTTCCCTGCGGTCGACATCACCAAGTCCGGCACGCGCAAGGAAGAGCTCCTGGTGGACAAGGGCTCGCTCTCGAAGATGTGGGTACTGCGCCGCGTCTTGTCGCCGATGGGCCCGACCGACGGGCTCGAATTCCTGGTCGACAAGCTCAAGCAATCGAAGAACAACGCCGACTTCTTCGAGGCGATGAATACGTAGATAGTTTGCCTCAATCGCCGGCGCTCGCGTCCGCTCGCTTGGCTACCGCGCCAGGAGACGCGCGGTCGCACTTGCGACCGAAGTTTCGTTATTGATCGTCATGGCCGTCCCCCGACTTGATCGGGGATTGACCCGGCCATCTCAGGCCGACGCATCCTTACTTTACCAATCCGGCGACTCGCCGTCGCACCTCCGGCAATAGCTCTGCCCCGAACCACGGGTTTTTCCGCTCCCACGCCGTGGTGCGCCACGACGGGTGCGGCATCGGCAGGTAGCGCGGCAGATAATCGCGCCAGGCCGCGACGGTTCCGGTCATGGTCGGGCGGCGCGTGTCGGCGAGGTAATAGTCGATGGCGTAGGAGCCGACCAGCAAGGTCAGCTCGATCCGCGGCCACTGCGCCAACAATTTTTGGTGCCACAGCGGCGCGCATTCCGGGCGCGGCGGCAGGTCGCCGCCCTGCGGATAGCGGCCGGGATAGCAGAACCCCATCGGCAGGATCGCGACCCGGTCCTCGTCATAGAAAATGTCGCGGTCGATGCCGAGCCAGTTCCGCAAGCGGTCGCCGCTGCGGTCGTTGAACGACAGGCCGGTTTCGTGGACCTTGGTGCCGGGCGCCTGGCTGATGATCAATAGTCGGGCGGACGTGTGACCGCGCACGACCGGCCGGGCGCCAAGCGGCAGCGTCGGCTCGCACACGGTGCACGCGCGCACCGCGCGCAACAGCGCGTCGAGATCAGCCGATTGCGTCAAGCCATGCGGCAAAGCATTGCTCCGCGAGCGGCGCCAGCGGCGCGGCGTAGCGCGCTGCCTCGTCGCGCAGATCGGCGACGGTCAAGCCGCTCACCGACGCGATCTCGCCAGCGTGACCGATATACCAGCGCTCCAGGCCTGCGGCGCCAGCTTCAAGGTGGAATTGCAGCGCCAGCGCGCGCTCGCGCCATGAGAACGCCTGGTTGGCATAGAGCGCGGTCGAGGCAAGCAAGGTCGCGCCCTCCGGCAAGTCGAACGTGTCGCCGTGCCAATGCAGCACCCGCGTCTCGTCGACCGGCGCCAAGCACGATCGCCGGCCCGCGTCGGTTAAATTCAGGCGCGCCCAGCCGATTTCTTTGACTTGGCCCGAATAAACGCGCGCGCCGAGCGCGCGGGCCATCAGCTGGCTGCCGAGGCAAATACCGAGGATCGGCTTGTCGCCTTTGAGCCGCCGCTCGATCGTCTCGAGCTCGTCCGCGAGCCACGGATAGGACACGTCGTCATCGGCGCCGATTGGGCCGCCCAACACAACAAGCAAATCGGCCTCGGCCAGATCCGGCCCGCTGAGATCGTCGACCCCGGCCTCGCGATACGAGACGCGCCACCCGCGCCGCTCGAGCAGCGGGCCGAGCAAACCCAAATCCTCGAACGGGACGTGACGGATCGCGATGGCGGCGGGCATCGCGACAGCTAGGCACGGCGTCACGGTTCGGTCAACGAACCGAATCGGGCCTGCAACGCGATTGGCTTATTGATAACGCCGCGGGCGGCCCGCCCCGCCAAGGAGAAAGCCATGACCGACAAACACGCCATCGCCGAGCACCACGAGCACGCGGCTGAGTATCACGAAAAGGCCGCCGAGCATCATCTCCATGCCGCCG